>JAESQQ010000316.1 GCA_016765095.1 Planctomycetota bacterium
ATCTGTAGGGTGTGGGGTTTACCCCCGCCCGCCTGTCCGGGAGAGACGGACGGCCTCTGGGATTAGGCTTATCAACCTCAGGAGCTGTAGACGATGCGGCGGGGACGCGTGATCAGCGAAGGGTCCCTCCGTCCCACCTAGGAGATCAGGGCTCTTCGAAGGTCAGCCGGATCGGCGTCGGCGCCTCGTAGACGACGTCCGTCCGCAGCGCGTATTTGGTCCCTCGGCGCACCTCGCAGCCTTCGTGGCGGATCTTGTGCTGAGAGATCGCGACTAGGCCAGGTCGAGGCACGACCAACTCCTCGAGCTGCTCGGTGAAGCGAGTCTCGCCGCCCTCAAAGTCGTCGGGGGACTTGGAGCCAGAGGCGTTGAAGTAGACGAGGATCGTGAGCAGTGTGATTCGGTTCGGGGTGGGTCGATACCAGTGATCCATGTGCTCCGCGAAGCGCTGGCCTCGCTGGTATCGATAGCAGCGCAAGCGCTCGTTGAGGCCGACCAGATCGAGCTCGCCGATCTTGGCGGGGAGGTGCGCCTCCAAGCGTTGAAAGAGGTCCTCCGCCGTGGCCGGGTCGTCGAAGATCACTCGGTCCTGATTGCGGTAGAGCGGGTTGTTCGTGGCAATGCTCGGCTCGCCAGCCTCGATCCTCTCTATGAACGCGGCGCACTCTGCGGGGGTGTAGACGTCGTCCACGGTCCAGAGGAGGGGCACGTCCGCAAAGCGCATGGGCACGTCGGTCATGCCCGAACTCTAACGCCGGACGGAAGCAAACGCTCTCGCGACTAGCGGCGCCGGCTTTGCTCGCGCTTGCGGCGATCCGCGCCCCGCCGGGGGCTCTTCTCGGCTTTGTCGCGGCGTCCCTTGCGGTCTCGTTTGGCGTCCCCGTGCTTGGGCCGATCTCCTCGCCTGCCCTCGCCGCGCTTGCCCTCGCCGCGCCGGCCCTCACCTCGCTTGCCTTCGCCGCGCCGGCCCTCACCTCGCCGGCCCTCGCCTCGCCTGCCCTCGCCCCGCTTCTTCATTCGCTCACGGGCGCGGCGGAGCATGGCCTTTCGCCACTGGGGGAAGGGGACCGAGCTCTCGATCAGGGCTCGAATCCGGCGGTCTTTCTCGCCTGGAGCGAGGCTCGAGTCGGAGGCGATCGCGCGGATCTTGCCTTGGAGGAACTTCTGCAGCTCACGCCGCATGGTCTGAATCCGCTTGCGACCCTCTTCGCCGGCGAGCTGCTCGTTGAGTCGCTCGCGAAGCTCGGCCGGGAGCTTGGCTAGGTTGAGCTCAAAGACCTGGCGCCGGTGGCTTTGGACGAGCTGGCGGAGGCGCGTCAGTCGCTCCTCGCCCTCAAGGCCCTCAAGTCGCTTGCGCTCGTCTTGGGGCAGCTCACGCATCAAGCGACCGAGCAGCTTCCGGTAGCGCTTGCGGCGTTTGCCGTCTCGGCCCTTGAGCTTGGCTCGACTCTTTCGCTGAGCCTTGAGCCGCTTGTGCCGCTTCTTGAGCCGCTGGCGTTCCTTGGGGGTCGCGCCCTTGAGCCGCTCGCGATAGCGCTTGCGGAGCGTCTCTCGCTCCTCGGGCGTCATCTTCTTGTAGCGCTTGAGGAGGGCCTTGCGGCGCGCCGCCTTCTCCGCGCGCCTGCTCTCGGGAGACCTGCTCTCGGGAGACTTGCCCTCGGGAGACGTGTTTTCGTCCGGGGTCTCAGGGGTTCCCTGGGCCTGGGCGACGCCTCCTCCGAGCAGGAAGGAGAGGCAGAGGCTGGCCACGAGGCAGAGCGCCAGCCGGGCGAGATCGAACGAAGGAAGGTTGTCGAGCCTAGCCCTCACCGAGCTCCTCGTCCGTCAGGTCGTCGAGCGCGTCGAGGGCCTCGACAACCTCCAAGTCGTCGACGTCTTCGAGGGCGATCAGGAGCTCGAGGTTCTCCACGATCTCACGCTCCTCGGGGTCCAAGGCCGCCCACTCCGCAGACGCCACGGCCACTTCGGGTCGCCGGTCGTCAGGCGCGGGCGTCTCGGTGGGGATCTTGACCCGGGGGACTCGGGGACTCCGCTCGTCGGGCGAGGTCCGATCGGATCCGTCTTGGATCGGCGTCCGCTCGGGCGAGTGGCCCATGTTGAGCGGGCTCGGGAGATCGGTCTTCCGGCTCGGAACGGGTTGGACCGCGACCGGGTGAAGGGCGACCTGCCCACCCGAGGGCTGGGGCGTCGGGGTCTGCGCGCGGACCAGATACGCCGCGCCAAAACCGAGGCCTGCTGTGACTAGCGCCGCGGCAGCGAGCCCGACGGCTCGTTGGAGGAGGACAGGCCGAGCGCGAGAGGGACCTGGGAAGGGCACGACCACGCCGCCGGGGACGGCCGCGCTGGCCGTCGCGCGCACGGTGGCTTCGATCTCAGCGAACAGGCCAGCACGTGGTGCGAGGCCAGGCAGGACGTCGAGAGCCTTCCAGGCTCCGTCGAGAGCGTCGGACTCCGCTTGGCAAGCGGAGCAGATCCCCAGGTGGGCCCGAACGGCGGTCGCACGCTCTGGAGCGAGCTCTTCATCCAGGAAAGCCACTAGGTCCGGGCGCACGAGGGCGCAGGGGTCTGCTGAAT
Source organism: Planctomycetota bacterium (assembly GCA_016765095.1). Classification (GTDB taxonomy): domain Bacteria; phylum Planctomycetota; class J058; order J058; family J058; genus NORP233. The sequence continues at coordinate 2,575 of JAESQQ010000316.1, forward strand.
CCAGACGGCCAGAATCTAGAGGGGCTGGGTCTTCGGCGCGCGAATCAGTCATTTGGCCTCCCTCCTGGACAGGGATTGGTCAGAAGGCAAACGTCGCTGGATCGCAGAGGTTTCGAATCCCTCTTGGAAGGGCGCGCGAGGGGCGTAAGTGCTGTGTCCGCAAGGGATCATTCGTCCACGTACTCCGCCAGGGCGTCCTTGAGAGCCATCCGGGCTCGGTGGAGAAGGCTCTTGGTCGCGGGTACGGAGAGCCCGATCTGGGCGGCCGTCTCCTTGTAGTCCAGGCCCTCGAACTTGTTGAGCAGGATCGCGATTCGCTGTCGCTCGGGGAGCTGCATGACCGCCGCTCGCACCCGCTCGTGGAGCTCTCCTGTGAGCAGACTCTGGTTGGGGGCGGGAGCCTCGGGGTCGGCGGGGTCGATTCCCCCCTCGCCCTCTTCGCGGTGTCCGTCGAGCGAACTGGGGCGCTTCTTGCGGAGGCGAGAAATGCAGAGGTTGGTCGCGATTCTCAGGAGGTAGGTCCGCAAGCGGGCCTCGGGCCGGTAGCGCTCCCGGGCTTGATAGAGCTTGAGGAAGCTCTCTTGGAGCACGTCCTCGGCAGCGGAGCGATCGCCCAAGTAGCGATAGGCCAGGTTGAGGACCGAGCGCCCGTTGCGCTCGATAAGCACACCGAGCGCGCTCTCATCACCAGCCTGCAAGGCGAGCATGAGCGCGACGTCGGGATCGGGTTGAGCGGGGCCTACGGGCACGGACCTTCCATGAAGCTCCCCAGATTGCCGAGCCGGACCCGACCGAGCAACCCCCCCAACGCAATCACACCCGCAGGGGCGCCCTGCGAGTGTGATTCCGAGCAGCTCGAAGCGGCCGGCGCGCTCGCCAGCCGCTCCGTTTGAGCGCTATTTGTTGGCGTGGCGCTTGCCGTATTTGACGCCGCAGCCGTAGCTCTTGGTGCGCTTGGTCTCGGGCGCCTTGCCGGCCAGGATCGCGGTGATCGCGTCGTTGACGTAGTTGATCTCGCCAGCCGTCTTCCCCGAGTTGTTGTTGTCGATCGCGCCGACGTAGGCCAAGAGACCGTCTGGGGTGATCACATACATGTGCGGCGTGCGCCGGGCGCCGTACTTCCGCCCGACTTTGCCGTCGCTGTCGAGGAGGATCGGATAGGCGATCTTCCAGTCCTTCTTGCTCTTCTTGTTCAGCTCGACGCCGTAGCCCTGCTTGCCCTTCGAGCTCGAGTTGATCGCGAGCCACACGACCTTGTCCTTGTACTTCGCGGCCAGGTCCTTCATCGTGGTGTTCCGCGCGTGGTGCTTCTTGACGTACGGGCAGCCAGGGTTGAACCACTCAAGGACGACGATCTTCTTCTGCTCAAGGACTTTCTCGAGGCTGACTTCCTTGCCGTTGAGGTCCTTGAGCACGAACTGGGGTGCCTTGGCGCCGACCTTCAGCACGGGGGGCAACTTGTCCTTGGCGGCCGCGTCGACTGTGAACACCAACAGCGCCGAGAGGGCGGCGAGCGTAATGAACTTGCGCATTTTGACTCCTGGACTCGAGGTCCTTAGGGCTTGGGCGAGGGAAGCTCGACCCAGTGGTAGGTGGTGAGGGTCTTGCCGCGAATCGCGAGCAGACCTCGGACGCGCTTCGACTGACGAACGCCCGCGGGATACGTCACCGCGAGGCGCGCGCTCGTGGAGGTCAACCGGTTCAAGTTCGTGGGTCCCTCGGCTTCGGGCACGAGGGGGAACCAGGTCAGGCCACGCGCGTCTGGTGCGCTCAGGTTGAGCGTCAACCCGCGAAAGCTCGCCCGAGCCCCCTTGGGGAGCGGGCGTGGCAGGCGGCGGCGGGTGGCCTTCGCGAGCGGGGCGAGCTTGGTCAGCTTGCGCTCGCTGGGTGTTGCCCAGACCGGGAGAGTCAGGTCCAGGCTCGCTTCCCCAGCGATGCAGATCTCCTTGCAGACCAGCCAGTTCACGTTGACCTTGAGCGGCACGGTTTTGCCGACCCACTTGGGCTCGACCTCCAAGGGGATCAAGAGGACGAGCTGGCCTTCGTAGGCGAAGTCGACCGAGCCGTCCTCGTGAGTCAATCGCTTGGGAGCGGGCCAGCGGACGCCTGGACACGTCACGCCCTTGGGGAGCGTCAGCGTGACTTGGGTCGGGACCCCAGAGTCCCCTGGGTTCTGCCAGTAGACATGCCAGCCGGGCTTGATCGCGAGGCGGAGGACGAGGGTCGTTCGAGTCGCGGGCGCGAGCGCGTCGTGCTCGGACCCCAGCGTGGCTTTGACTCTCTTCTGAGCGTCGTCCGCGTTGGCGAGAGTCGAGGCTCCGAGCGTGAGCACGAGCAACAGGATCGAGACGAACAAACGGGGTCGCACGGGGCGCCTCCTCGGCCAGGGGCGGATCCTACGGGTTGCAGCCGGCGGGCCCAAGAAGAAGTCGGGAGCTCAGTGGCGCCTGGCGCCGCTGCTGCCAGAGAGGATCACCCGCTCCCGCGGGATCCAGCGGTCTCGGAGCCTCCCGACGAGGTAGATCGAGCCCGTGACGAGGAGCAGCTCACCGGGGGCGACGTCGGCCAGGGCCGCGTCTAGGGCAGCCTCGGGCGGCTCGATCGCGATCGCGCTCAGGCCCGCTGCGGCCGCCACCCTCGCGAGGTCGGAGGAAGGCACGGTCCGCTTCCCATAGAGCTCGAGTCGCGTGGCGGTCACCTTTGGCCGCCAAGGCGCGAGGGCCGCGATCAAGTCCTCGGGCGGCCGGAGCCCGCTCGCGCCGAGCAGGACGTGGAGTCGGCCGGCTCCGGGCGGGGGCCCCATGAGCGCACGGAGGCAGCCCTCTAGCTTGTGCGGATTGTGGGCTCCGTCGAGCACGACGCGCGGCGTGGCTTGAACCTGCTCCAGCCGGCCTGGGAGCGGCGGAGCCTCTGCCGCCGCTTGGAGGTGGCTTGCGGAGACGGCCCAGCCTGCCCGGCGGAGGGCGTCGAGGGCGAGCCCCGCCAGCGCGAGGTAGCGGAGCTCGAACCCGCTCGCCGCTCGCGGAAGGCTGACTTGACCCAGGGCCGGGAAGCGCAGGGAGCGCTCGGACTCGACGAGGTCTTCGAGTCGGGCCACCTCGAGCTTCGCCCCGATTCGGGCGGCCTCGGCGGCCACGACAATTTTGCCGGGGCCCGTGAGCGCCACGGCGGGGACGCCGGGAGCCAAGATCCCCGCCTTATGCCAGGCGATCTCGTTCAGCGTCTCGCCCAGGGCTTGCTGGTGATCGAGGGCCAAGTCGGTGATCACACAGAGCGCCTTGCGGAGCCCTTGGACGAGGTCGAAGCGCCCTCCGCAGCCGGTCTCCATGACCGCGACCTCGATCCCGGCGCGCGCGAAGGCCTGATAGGAGACCGCGAGCGAAGTCAGACCGTGGACCGAGGCGGGGCAGTCGGGGTCTGCGCGGTAGCACTCGGTCTCTTTGCGGACGAGCGCGAGGGCTTCGCTGAGCTGGGTCGGGCTCGCGTAGCGCCCCGCGATCCAGGTCTTCTCGCTAAAGGATTGGAGGTAGGGAGACACGTGGAGCCCTGTGCGGAGGCCCGCCGCGTGGAGGGCCTCGCTCAGGAGCGCCGAGACCGAGCCCTTTCCAGAGGTCCCCGCGACTTGGATCGAGGGATAGGCCCGCTGCGGATCTCCGAGGGCGGCGTTGAAGGCGAGGGCCGCAGCGACTTTGCCGGCTGGGTCGCGTCGACGCGGGGTCAGCCGAACGACTTCGCGGTCGACGTAGTCGACGACCGCCTCGTAGCGCTCCAGCTCCGCGAGCTCTTGAGGAGTCACGGGGCGACGATTAGAGCGCGGCCGCGATCTTGGCGGCCAAGCCGGCGCCGTCGTCGATCGCGCCCGCGGACCAGCCGACGCCGAGTCCTCGGCCGTCGGCGAACTTGGGAATGATGTGAAAGTGCACGTGGAACACGGCTTGGTGAGCTCCGGGGCCGTTGTTTTGGAGCACGTTGAACTCGGTCGCGCCGGTCACCGCCAGGATCGCTCGCGAGATCCGCGGCAGAACTCGCCCGATCGCGGCGGCCGCCTCGTCGGAGAGCTGGTCGAGGGTCGCTGTGGGCTCCTTGGGGATCACCAAGGTGTGCCCGGGGGAGACCGGGTTTATGTCGAGGAAGGCCAACACGGCCTCGTCCTCGTAGACGGAGTGGCAGGGGATCTCACCCCGCAGGATCTTGCTGAAGATCGTCTCGCTCATGGCGAGGACGTTACTGGACTGCGTGGGGGGGGTCCAGTTCGGCTACTCGTGCTGCCCATCACAAGTTGCGGTACACCGCATTGCTTTCGTAGGGGAGGGGTTTACAGCTCCTGAGGTAGCTACGGTTAAGTGCGCGGGAGGCTCCAGAGGGGGCGAGCGGCAAGGTCTGGG
>JAESQQ010000317.1 GCA_016765095.1 Planctomycetota bacterium
CCTTCGAAGGCAAAGCAGTTTAGGTTCTGTTCGAGAAGTGCGGAGGCGGGCCGAAGGCCCGCCGCTGCACCGGTTCAGGCGACTCGTGCCCGTGCCCGATCTTCGTCCTGTCGGTCAGGTGGTTCATGGGCCCTAAGGTCTCGGATTGTCCGTTCGAAATGCCATCTCTGGAGCTGAGGTGGCTATGGGTGGTGCGAGCGTGGATTTGGCGAGGTGGCTGGCGGAGGTTGCGCGGTCGCTTGACGACCGCCACGACGGTCCTGGTCGCCACGAGCTAACTGACGACCAGTGGGCGCTCGTGGGGCCCCTGCTGCCGGAACCGAAGCCAGCGAGCGACGGGCTCCGTGGTCTCTTGCGGACTTCCTGGCCCGTTTCTGAGGAGGATCGCCTAGCTGGCCCCAAGATCGCCCGGCAGGCCGAACACGCGGATCGTGTTCTGAACCGTCGCAGCCTCCAGTTCAGCCTCGGAGATCCCCCGAAGCTCGGCGACTTTGCGGGCCGTGTGGACCACGAACGCAGGCTCGCAGCGCTTGCCGCGGAGCGGGACCGGAGACATGTAGGGGCAGTCGGTCTCGACGAGCACGGACTCGAGCGGGATCGCGCGGGCGGCCTCTTGGAGATCGAGCGCCTTCTTGAAGGTCACGACGCCCGTGAAGGAGACGCCGAATCCGCGCTCGCTGAAACCGAGGGCCTGAGTCGCGTTGCCCGTGAAGCAGTGCGACACGCCACGCAGCGCTGGGCCGGGGAGGGCGTTGAGCTCGTCGATCAGGGCCAGGCCCTCTTCGTAGGCCTCTCGAATGTGGAGCACGACGGGCATGTCGAGCGAGCGAGCGAGCTCGAGTTGGAGCCGGAACACTCGCCGCTGAACGTCGCGGGGGGAGTGGTCGTAGTGAAAGTCGAGGCCCATTTCGCCGATCGCGACCACGCGTGGATCTGCGGCCATGCGTCGGAGCGCGTCCGGAGTCGTCTCGTCGTAGAACTTGGCCTCGTGAGGGTGGACCCCGACCGCGGCGAAGACCATAGGGGAAGAGCGGGCCAAGGCCAGGGAGGCCTCGCTCGAGGCGACGTCGCAGCCGACGTCGATCAGCGCGATCAGGCCCGCCTCGCGTGCGCGGGCGAGGACTTGGTCACGGTCCTCCTCGTAGCGAGGCGTCGAGACGTGGCAGTGGCTGTCTATGAGCACGGTCGAGGAGACCCCGGTCCCTACTTGCTCGGGGCCTTCTTGGCGGCCGCCGCAGCGTCTTGGTCGAGCCTCCAGATCCGGCCGACGTAGATCCACTTGCCCCCGCTCAGGGCGAAGAGCTGAAGGCGCAGGTCCGCAGAATCAAGCGAGCCTGCTGGAGCGGGACGCTTCTTCTTCTCGACCTCGGTCCGGTTCAAGACGACGACGTAGAACCGATAGCGGGGCTTGAGGTGGCGCGCGAGGTCGCGAAGACCCGAGGCGAACTCGCTCGCAGAGACCGTCTCGAGCTCCATAGTCAACAGGTCTTCGGTCGAAGCAGTGAAGACTTTGACCTCGGTCAGGCTCGGGTGGAGCCCGAGCGCGTCGGCGATCGCGCGCGGTTCGTCGTGCTCGAAGGTCCGCTTGCCTTGCTTGTAGATCTTCTTGCCAATGCTGAGGATCCCCTCGTTCGTCAGGACGTCGACGAGGGCCTCCTTGCTCGGGGTCCAGCCGCGGAGCGTCTGGAGGAGCGTGTCCTTGGCGATCTCCTCGGCCGTGCGCGTGGTGGGCGCTGGCCGTTTGGGTCCCTTGGGGGTCGGCGGCTTGAGCCCGCCGCCACCAGCCTTGGGAGGTGTCTTCACCTTCGGGGCGGGCGCCCCCTTGGCGGGATCGTAGGGCCAGTTGGGGTAGCGCTTGCCGAGGGCGGCCAGGATCCCCTTGACGTGCTTAGCGAGGTCGGCGCTTGTGCCTTGGTCCCGCTTGAAGGGCTTCAGGCCGTGCTTGAAGGGCTTGGTCTGATCCGGATCCTTGTAGGGGCCTGGGTCCTTGTTGGGGTCCTGAGCGAGCGCCGGGACGCCAAGGGCTAGCGCGAGCAACGCCCCTGCGAGCGGAGCCCGACTCAGGATCCTGCTCACGAGTAGAACCTGCCGTCGCTGATCCCGACCCGAACGCCGCGGATCTTCTTGGCCTCGGCCAGGGTCCGCTTGAGGAGGTTCTTGATCGCCTCTTCGTTGGCGCCCTCGTAGATCAGGGTCAAGGTCTTGGCCTTGGCGCGGGACAGATCGAGGGTCGGCTGCTCTTGGCCCGCCCTGAGGAAGTCCGTGATGTCCTTCCCGCGTTGGTAGCGCTGATCCGGCTTCTTCATGGTCGAGATCCGGACCATTTCTTCGAGGTCGGCTGGGATCTTGGGGTTGATCTTGCTCGGCGAGGGCACGGGCTCACGGACGTGCTTTCGCAGGATCTCGTAGGGGTCCGGTGAGTCGAAGGGGAGCCGGCCCGTGAGCATTTCGTAAGCCATGATTCCGAGCGAGTAGAGGTCGGCGCGGCCGTCCATTTTGCGGCCGAGGGCCTGCTCCGGACTCATGTATTCAGCCGTGCCGACGATGTCTTCGTCTTCCTTCTCGGCCTCGGCCCGGGTCTTGGCGATCCCGAAGTCCATCAGCTTCACCCGGCCGCCTGGCTCAATGATCACGTTGCTCGGCTTAATGTCCCGGTGCACGATCCCGTGCACGTGGGCGTAGTCCAGGGCGTCAGCGAGCTGGGCCAATATCGAGCGGGTCTCCTCGAAGGGGATCACTCCCCGGGTATCGATCATGCGGGAGAGCTCGGTGCCTGTGATCTTCTCCATAATGATGAAGTAAGTCGCGTAGGCCTCCTCGCTGTCGATCACCTGCACGATGTTCTCGTGCTGGAGACCCGCCATGATCTTGCTCTCCGCCTTGAAGCGGGTCGCGAACTCCTCGTCGTAGACCAACTCGTGAGAGAGCATTTTGATCGCGACCGAGCTGTTGAGCGTCGGGTGCAGTCCCTCGAAGACGAGCGCCATTCCGCCGCGACCAAGCTCACCGACGAGTCGATACTTGCCGACTTTCTTGATGTTGTTGCCCTCCAACAAGCGCCGCCCGAGGATCTCGGTCAAGAAGCTCGCGACCCCGGTGTGCTTGTGGAGGAAGGCCTGGAGCGGCGCGCGCCGGATCACGAGGCACTCGACGTCGCTCTCGGCGAACACGTCTGCGTTGCGGGGCTCACCGGTCAAGAGCGCCATTTCGCCGAAGAACTCGCCCTTGCCCAGGCGAGCCACGAACTTCTCGCGCCCGTTCTCGTCAAGGATCGGAATCCGAACGATCCCCTCCTTGACTATGAACATTGCGTCGCCGGGATCGCCGCGGCGGATCACCTGCGCCTTGGCGACGACCTTGACGGACTCGCATTGCGAAGAGAGTCGATCGAGGTCGCGCTCGGCCAGCGAGCGAAAGGCGGGAATCGACCTGAGGAATTGGGTGTACGACACGGTTCTCTCCCGAGTGGGCGATCACCCTACCAGAGGGGGCAGCCCCGCTTCTACCGGGTCTGGTCGCCTTTGAAGGCCCCAGCCGGGCTGGCGAAGGGAGCGACACCGGGTCCCCCCAGGTGCGCAAGGGGTGGCAGAATGGCCCCCCCGGCGAGAGGACCCAAGAGCATGGCAATTGGCGAGCAGGTCACAGAGTTCCGCGACCGTCTCGAAAAGCTCGAACAAGAGCTTGGACGGGTGATGGTGGGCCAACAGGCCGTCGTCCGTCAGACCTTAGTTGCGATCCTGGCGGGCGGACACGTCCTCCTTGAGGGCACGCCCGGGCTCGGCAAGACGCTCCTCTGCCGGAGCCTCTCGGAGGCTCTCGATCTCCAGTTTCGGCGAATCCAGTTCACTCCTGACCTGATGCCAGCCGACATTCTCGGGACCCTGGTCGTGACCGAGGACGAGAAGGGGCGCAAGGGCTTCGAGTTCCAGAAGGGCCCGATCTTCGGCAACCTGATCCTGGCCGACGAGATCAACCGAGCCACACCCAAGACACAGTCTGCGCTCCTCGAGGCCATGCAGGAGGGGCGAGTCACGACGTCTGGCGAAGTCCGCCAGCTACCGGATCCGTTCTTCGTGCTCGCGACTCAAAACCCGATCGAAATGGAGGGGACCTACCCCCTCCCCGAGGCCCAGCTCGACCGGTTCCTGCTCAAGATCGACGTCCCGAGCCAAGGCGTCGACGCGCTGGTCGAGATCCTCAAGCGGACGACCGGGGGTGAGACTCCCCAGCCCAGCAAGGCCATGACCGGAGAAGAGCTGCGCGGGTTCCGAGCGCTGATCCGCGAGGTCCCTGCGGCCGAGTCAGTCCTCCGCTACGCCGCGCGCCTCGCGCGAGCGACACACCCCGACTGCGAAGACGCCCCCGAGAGCGTCAAGCGCTACGTCCGCTATGGCGCGAGCCCACGCGGTGCCCAGGCGATGGTGCTCTGCGCCAAGGTCACCGCGCTCCTCGCCGGGCGGGCCCACGTCGACCCCGAGGACATTGGCGCCATAGCACTCCCAGCGCTTAGGCACCGGGTCCTCCTCAACTTCGAGGGCGAAGCCGCAGGAGTCTCTGCGGACCAAATCGTGAAAGAGATCGTGGCCGCCGTCCCCGAAGTCGACCCCGCGGTCTCTGCTCAGCTCTAATCCCTAGACCGATTCCGCTGTCGCGGGGTCGGGGCGCTGGGACCGCCTACTTCCCCTCCGTCCAGTCGAGGGCGGTTCGGAATCCGACACTCGGGGGAGGTTGAGTCGGGAGCGCCTCGTAGCTGGCGTGGAGGAGCGCGCCTCGGGCGGACTCCGTGGCGAGGGAGCCTCCGCGAATCGGCTGAGCGGCTGGCGGGGGGGCGCTGCCAGCGCACCACTCCGCCGCGTTGCCGACCACGTCGCGGAGGCCAAAGGCTGAGCGATCGAACTCGAAGGTCCCCGCCGGAGCGACGGTTGGCTGGAAGGCGCCCGTGTCGTCGTCGGTCACGCCATAGCCCGCGAAGGCCAGGTTGGCTGGGAAGGGGCTGACTTGAGCGGGGTCCTTCGACCCCCAGGGATAGAGCCGGGGCCGACCCCCGTGGGGATCCCAAGCCGCAGCGACTGCCCACTCGTCTGCGGTCGGAAGTCGTCGCCCGTAGTAGCGCGCGTATTCGAGGGCGTCGTAGTAGCTCACGCCTACGATGGGGGCTGCACCTTGCTGGCTGAGCACGCCCCCCAAGGCGAGGCTGTGATCGCGGTCTGGCTGGCCGCATTGGTGGCGCTTGCCTTCGTCACCCCACGCGAGGAGGAAGTGCTCGTAGCGCGAGCGGCTGACCTCGTCGCGGTCGATGAGGAACCCACCGAGCTCCACCGATCGGCGCCCCTCGAGGGGAGGCTGACCGGCAGGCGGACTCTCCTGCCCGATCTGATAAGTCTTCCCCGGGACGAACGCTAACTCGGCTCCGTCAGAGCACACCAAGTAGAGGTTCGCTCGGAGCAGGAGCGGCTGGCTTCGGAGCGCAGCCACTTCTTCCGCCAGGAGGCCCGTCGCCCCGACCTCGTCTTCGTAGTCTTGGAGAGCTGCCTGGAGGGAGGGGGCCCCTTCGCTGGAGAGCGCGGCTAGGGCGCCTTCGATGGCGGCGTAGCGAGCACGCTCGCGATCGCTAGCGAGCTGGTGACGAACCCAAGGCGTGCTCCAGGCCAAGGCGCCGCCGAGGACCAGGAGCACCCCCGCTAGGGCGAACAAAGCTGGCCAGAGCTTGGAGCGCGGACGCTTGGGAGGAACGGTGGTCGGAGCCGGAGGGCGCGCCGTCTTGAGGCCGGGCGGTGTTCGCTGTGGATCCCAGCGCGTGAATCGTGATCCAGGCGGGGCGCGGAGCGCGATCGTGGCTTCGGTGGGGGCGCTGCGAATCAGCTCGGCGCTGGTCTCGATCACGGTCTCTATGTCTGGCCGGTCCTCGGGAGCCTTGGCGAGGAGAGCGCGGATCAGGTCTTTCAGCGCTTGGGGAGCGTCGCCCTCGACCTCGGGGATCTCTGCCTCGAGGTGAGCCCGAGCCTGTTGAAGCGGAGTCTCCGCCGGGTAGGGCAGGTGCCCAGAGAGCGCCTCGAAGAGGAGGACGCCGAGCGCGTAGAGGTCGGCGCTATGCGTTGCGCTCTTCGCGTCTTCAAACTGCTCCGGAGCCATGTAGGCCGGCGTCCCGAACGCGTCTCCCGTCGCCGTCAGCGGAACCGCGGTCGGCAGCTCTGCCGGCGCCCCGCGCCAGCGAGCCAGCCCGAAGTCTGCGAGCCGAAGTCCTCCTCGCCCGTCGAGGAGGACGTTGGCAGGCTTTATGTCGCGGTGCACGACTCCAGCCTCGTGAAGGGCTGCCAGAGCTCGGCCCAAGTCCCGTCCGAGCCCCGCCACCGCAGGCCAGGTGAGGTGCCGCTCGTGTCGCTCCAAGACGTGGTGTAGGTCCTCTCCTTCGACGAGGTCCATGACCATGAAGTGGTAGTCGCCCGAGACCCCTGAGCGGTGAACTTGGACCAGGAGTGGATCTCGGAGCCGCTCACCGATCTGAGCCTCTCGCTCGAAGCGGGCTCGGTAGTGATCGTGGCTCATGACCGAGAGGAGCTTGATCGCGCAGCGCGCCCCGTCTGCTTCGCCGTCGAGCCCTAGGTAGACGGCCGCCATGCCGCCCACTCCGAGGCGCGCAGTCAACTGGACGCCCCCGATCTCGCGGCCGATGAGCGGGTCCTCGGTCATGAGTCGAACGAACTCCGCCTAGCGGCGGCGGGTCTTGTCGACAGCGGTGACTGTCTTGTCGTATTCGGACTTGTATCTCCGGTAGGCCTTGTCGGAGCGGAGGTTCTTGAGCGCCTTCTTCGCGCTTCGGAGGCAGCGCTTGGCGTCGGCGCCCTTCCCCTTGACGGCCATGTCCTTGGCGCAGTCTTGGAGTGTCTTGAGCAGGCCGATCTGGATCTCAGCGTCGCTCTTGAACCCTTTGAGGTTGTCGTCAATGACCTTCCAGAGGGAGTAGTCCCGGGTCTTGCGCATCTTCCCGTAGAGCTGCTTGGCCCCCTCGAGGAGCTTCTTGCGCAGCTGAACCTTGTCGCCCTCGCCGCTCGAGAGGAGCTTCGCGTGGAGCCGCATGCTGATCTTGTACTGCTTCTTCTTGTGGGCCGCCGTCGCCTCGTCGAGGAGGGCTCCGCCGAGCGCGCTGGCGTAACCCGCACCCGGGGCAAGCTCGCCGGCCTTGGTCAGATCGAGCCGGTAGCCGTCGAAGTCGTTGGCGCCCTTCTTGGCGAGCCCGCGGAGGTAGAACGCGAGCGCGAAGGTGGGCTCGGTCTGGATCGCTTCGCCAAAGCGCTGAGCGGCCTCGGAGTAGCGCTTCTTCGCGAGGGCCTCGCCGCCCTGGGCCACGAGTTCGAAGGCCGCCTTGGCTCGACGAGCCCCCTTCGTCAGTCCTTCGACGTCGCGGGCCCGGAAGCTGGCGAGCATGGAGTCGACTTCGCCAACGAGCTTCTTGCTGTCGCTGTCAGAGAGCGGCGCGACGCCCGTCAGGATCACGACTTGGTTCCCCGTGGAGGCCGCGTAGCCCCGAAAGCCGAGGAGCTTGCGACCGCCCTTGCGGAACCCGTTGAAGCTGAACCGAACCACGTCGGAGCCGTTGAGGGACGTTGGTTCGACCACGACCTTGCTCGTCTCGCCCCGCCCCTTGATCTGTTCCCGAATCGTACGCTCCGCGTCGCGGGCGACGAGGACTTCAATGTTGACCGAGGCCCGTCCGTCTGCGTTCTGGAGCGAGACGGGGCGACGCTCGTCGAAGGGGCGCACGACTTTGGTCCACTCGGGCAAAGTCGCGATCGCGAACCCACGGGTCAGGTCGGCGTAGAGGCTGTCCTCGATCACGAGCGCGGGCAGGAAGCTGAACGAAGCGAACACCGCGTCGCGATCCGCCGCGAGCGCGCCTTCGTCGTCCTTGGAGACCAAGTAGGTCAAGGCGTATTCCAGGCCGAGGCGCTGAAAGCGCATCTCATAGAGGATCTTGTCCGTCGCGGCCTTTTCGACTCCATAGAGGCGAACGGTGGCGTTCTCGAGCACGTAGACCGGGTTCTCATGGAGCGTGCCGAGCTTGATCCGGCTCCCCGTCTGGCGGGCGAACATCCGCTTGAGGTCTTTGCGAATCCGGTCTCCGACCTCCCGCTCGTCGCCGCGCCCGAAAGTGAACGCTTTCTCGATAGGGAACACCCGGACCATGAGCGTCGCGTCTCGAGTGGTGTGGCGGAGTTGGGCCAACACGGCCGGCATGGTCGCCGGAACGACCTTCCAGTCCTCCACCGGCTCAAGCTCGAAGCGAGCCAGCCAGTTGGCTCCCGGCCGATCGATCTCGGCCGCGCCGACGTGGGGACCCTCGTCCTCTGAGGGCTCGATCGCCGCGATCTTGGACATGTCGTAGGTCACTTCGCCATACGGACGCTTGACCCAGACCTTCTGGCCCCGGATCTCGTAGGTCACCTCTTCGAACACGCGCCCGTCGCGCATGCGAATCGTCCCCTTCTGGGGACTGGCGAAGGCGGTGCCCCCGAGGAGGCCAAGAGTCAGAGCAAAAACGAGCAGGGTCCTAGGCATAGGAGTCCTCCTGGGCGGCGCGTGCCCGGTCGCGAGCATAGCGCGAATGCAGGGTTCACGGAGCGCTCGACCGACTCCTGCCCCTCTCGGAGGGCCTCGATTCTGCTCAGCCGGGTTGACCGGACTCGCTAGGCTGGGATTCCACGCGAGACCTGCGTCGAGTTCGGGCGGCGGATCGGTGTCCCCTCGACTCAGTGCCCACCAACGCGAGCCCAACGCTTGGCTGCATCCCTTGTCAAACCTCCGCCTCGTGGGCCAATCTAGAGCCTGGGAGGCGAGGCGTGGCCAACGAACGCGAGCACACGGTCTTTCTTGGCGTCTCCGTCGGAGCTCAGCGGATCTCGGCCTTTTCGAGCGAGGGCGAGCGGCCGGCCTTTAGCATTGAGGGAGAGCTCGATCCCGAGCGCTGGTCTGAGCTCGCGACCGATCAGCTCGCCCTCGACCCTCCTTTTGCGATCTACGCCTGCGTCGCGGTTTCGAGTGGAACGACGGGCGCCGAGACCGAAGAAATCGTCCGGGCGGGACGGTCTGCCGGCTGGGACGCGGTTTTAGTGGTCAGCTCACTCCTCGCGGCCCGCCAGGGCGGCGAGCGAGAGCGGGCGCTGCGACCCATGGTCCACGTCGATCACGGGATCTCCTCGGTCGGCTTTCTGCGCGGTGAGCGCTTGGAAGGACACGATCGAATTCGAAGCATTCCCGGACGCGAAGCGCGCGAGATCGCGGTCTCGCTGCGCTGCCTGTTCAAGGAGCTCGCCGAGAGCGGCGAGCGACTGCGCGGAGGTGCTGTGGTCGTTGGCGAGGCAGAGGAGATCGACCGTCTCGGGCGCCGGAGTTTGGTCCGAGAGCTCGAGGGGCTCGGGATTCGCCAGGTCGAGTTCGATCCCGATCCCTATCGCCTCGCGCGGGGGGCGATGGCGATCGCAGCGAAGACGGGCCGCTCACGTTGGCGTCGACTTCGCCGGGCCCAGCGCTAGTCGGACCCCCACACGCCATTCAGCGGTTGGCACGTGCCAACCGCTGAAAGACTGAGCCCAGAAAGACTGAGCCCAGAAAGACTGAGCCCAGAAAGACTGATCCCAGCAGGACTGATCCCAGGCAGATCCAAGAGATCACGACCGAGTTGACTGCTAGGCAGTCGACCGGCCACCCCAGAAGCGTCTAGCGAGTCTTCTTCTTGGACTTCTTCTTGGTGCTCTTCTTCTTGCTGCCGCCTGCGGCAGCCTTCTTGGCCCGGTCGCGGTCGCGGCGCTGACGAGCGCGCTCCTTGCCGAGCTTGCTGTTGTCGAGGTCCAGCTTCCCGATCGCGCGCTCTGCCGAGGCCAGCGCCTTGACGTTGGCTGGCGTGCCTGCGAGGGCGTCCTTCAGGTCACCGAGTGCTGCCTGGAGCTTCTCGACGAGGATCGCCGGATCCTCACCGCGGTCCTTGCGAGCCATCTTGAGGAAGAGCTGGACCTTCGGGCGCTCGCCCGTCTTCCGCCACTCCTTCAGAATCCGCTCGAAGCGCTTGGGCTGAACGCCTGCGACGAGGCGAGCCTTGTACGCCTGGCGGCGGTCGATCGGGAGACCTGCGCCCCGCGCCCCGCCCTGGCCGGTGTGCTTGGGCGGGAGGTTCTCGCCGAGGCGACGGAGCGCACGAATCCGGAGTTCCCAGAGATCGTGATCGTCGGGGTTCTTGTCTTGCGCCTTCTTGATGCGCTCAAAGACCGTGGCGGCCTGGTTTATGTTCTTGGTCTTGTCGAGAGCCTTGGTCAGGCTTGCGTGCTTCGTCATGGTGTCACCCCCCTCATCGAATTGTTCATTGCGGACAACTGATTGAAACGTTCATTGCTGACAATTTCAAGGAAGGATACAGCCACCACCGACAAAGTTGTATGTGGCGTGTTCTTTCTGGGGACCCTGGTCAGGCGGGGGCTGATCCCTTCCAATGGCGCCCATGACAGCCTTGACGAGCGACGACCGCGTCTTTATCGAGTCCACTGGCGAGCGCGTAACCCAGCTACGGCAAGGGTTGGCCCAGCGAATCGTCGGAATGGACGGTCCCATAGAGGAGCTCCTGTGCGCGGTCCTTGCGCAGGGACACAGCCTCCTAGTTGGGGTTCCAGGTCTCGCAAAGACACTTCTGGTCTCTTCCCTCGCTGAGAGCCTCTCGCTGGACTTCCGCCGGATCCAGTTCACGCCGGATTTGATGCCGACCGATATCACAGGGACGACGGTGATCGGTCGTGACCCAGACTCGGGGGAGCGGAAGTTCATTTTCAGCAAAGGGCCGATTTTCTCGAACATCGTCCTCGCAGACGAGATCAATCGAACGCCGCCAAAGACCCAAGCAGCGCTGATGGAGGCTCTCGAGGAGCGCCAGGTCACCTGCGCTGGCACTCGCTATCCGCTGCCCGATCCGTTCTTCGTCCTCGCGACTCAGAATCCGATCGAGCAGGAGGGGACCTACCCCCTCCCCGTGGCCCAGCTCGACCGGTTCATGTTCATGATTCAGGTCGATTACCCCTCCTTTGACGACGAATACGAGATCATGCGGCGCACGACCTCGAGCTACACGACAGACCTCAAGTCGATGTTTAGCCGGGACGAGATCCTTCGCCTCCACGTGCTCACGCGTCGGATCGAGGTCCCTGAGTCCCTGATTCGATTCGCCATGGAGCTGACCCGTCGGACGCGCCAAGAGAGCGGCGTGGCTCCGGCCTTCGTTCGAGAGTGGCTCGCGTGGGGTGGAGGCCCGCGCGCTACCCAATACTTGATCCTGGGTGCCAAGGCCCGGGCCCTCCTCCAAGGCCGCGCTCTCGCCACCGAGGCCGACCTCCGTACGATCGCCGCTCCGGTCCTCCGTCACCGAATCATGCTTAGCTATCACGCTGAGGCCGAAGACATCGTCCCCGACGAAGTCATCACGGAGCTCCTTCAGACGGCATAAAGGGGGAGCTAGAGTCTTGTTACTCAGCTGCTCGTTTGCCGATCACTTGCAACCAGATTGCCGGGGCGGGGGCTCGGTCGGCGGTCATGATCTTGACACCGGTGGTCGCTAGACTGGCTGGAGCGCGACAGATCCTTTCTTCCCTCGCGTCTTCCTCACCAGAACGAGGAACCCCTTGAGGCTCGCTTCTCCCGACGGCTCGAATGGGGTCGATCGATATCGACTTGGCCACCCGGTTGATCTAGGGTCGATCTAGGGCCGGTTGATCAAGGGACTGCGGCTGCGAGCGGCTTTGGCCGCCAGATCCAGAGTACGACGTGAGAGAGACCTACCGCGGCCTAGCCCTCGATCGCTTCCAACAGGAAGCCTTGGAGGGGATCGCGCGCGACGAAGACGTGATCGTGGCGGCCCCGACCGGTTCGGGGAAGACGCTGATCGCTTACTACGCGATCGAGCGCGCCTTGGCCGCAGGGAAGCGGGCCGTCTACACGGCTCCGATCAAGGCCCTCAGCAACCAGAAATACCGCGATCTCTCCGAGGCCTATCCCGGCAAGGTCGGAATCTCGACGGGCGACGTCTCGATCGACGCTCACGCACCGATCGTGGTCATGACGACGGAGATCTTCCGCAACACGATCTTCGACTCCCCCGAGCGAACGGCTGAGATCGGTTGGGTGATCTTCGACGAAGTCCACTACCTCGACGACCCAGACCGCGGAACGGTATGGGAGGAGTCGCTGATCTTTGCTCCCCCGTCCGTCCGGGTGCTGGCGCTCTCGGCGACCGTCAGCAACCTCCAGGAGTTCGGTGACTGGCTTCGGGAGGTTCGTGACCACCCTGTTCGGTCGTCCTCGAGACCAAGCGTCCCGTGCCGCTTGAGGTCTACGCCGCGTCGACTGAGGGGAAAGTTCGTCCCCTCGAGCGCCTCGACGACCTCCGCCTGAGCGAGCGCAACCTCCGCTCTCGCTTCAAGAACAGGGTCAAAGACCTCCGCCGCTATTACGAAGAGGCCCAGCTCAACCTCGTGCACGAGATCTCAGAGCGCGGAGAGCTCCCCCTCCTGTTTTTCCTCTTCTCGCGCAAGGCCTGCGAGCGGCTGGCTGAGGCCGTCGCGAATCGCCAGGATCTCCAGCCTTCTGCCGCAGCGGGTCGCGCGGCTCGAGCCGAGCTGGAGCGACTCGCGGGCGCGTTCTCCCTCGACCTCGAAGACCCTGATCTCAAGAATCTGGTTGGAATGGTCGCGCGAGGCGTCGCTTATCACCACGCGGGCGTTCTCCCAGGGCTCAAGGAAGTCGTCGAGCGCCTGTTCGGAGCGGGGCACATTCGTCTCCTCTGCGCGACGGAGACCTTCGCGCTCGGGGTCAACATGCCGGCTCGGAGCGTGGCCTTCGAGGGCGTCATGCGCTGGAACGGCAAGGCCCGCGTTCCGCTCATGACTCGCCAGTATCAACAAATGGCGGGGCGCGCCGGGCGCCGGGGCCTCGACCCCGTGGGCTCCGTCTACTTAACCTTCGACCCCTTCCGTGACGACCCCCGAACCGTGCGCGGGATCGTGTCGGGCAAGGTCGAGCCGGTCCGCAGCCAGTTTGACCTCAGCTACGGGACGCTCCTCAATCTCTACGAGCGCCTCGGCGGCGAGCTGTTCACTGCCTGCGAGCGGAGCTTCGCCAACTTCCGAGCTAAGAAGAAGGGGGTTGGGGGCGCGGTCCGGCGAGGCGCCTCGGACAGCTCGGACACCAGCAGTTCGGTCTATGAGTTGGCTCTCAAACGGAGCGAGCGCGACGACCGTGAGGACCGTGAGGACCGCAACGACGGCAACGACCGCAACGACGGCAACGACCGCAACGACGGCAACGACGGCAACGACGGCAACGACCGCAACGACCGCAACGACCGCAAC
>JAESQQ010000318.1 GCA_016765095.1 Planctomycetota bacterium
CGACCGCCTCGCGCTTGGGGGGGGTCTTGAGATCCGGCGTTCGGATCCGCCTCCGGGCGCAGACCTGCTCGCGTCAGACCCAGCGCTCCCTCCCCCAGACGCCTTCGGTCGCGGGCGGAAGATCTTCCGGAGCCAGCGCTGCATGAGCTGTCACTCACGGGCGAACCCGAACGGACCACAGCTGGACGGCGTCGGGACCGCCTACCTCAATCGCCACGGGTCAGACGCGGCCAAGGAGCTCGAGGCCTTCCTCGCGAAGCCCTTCCTGCGTAAGGGGATCCTCGGCTGGGGGGACACCCATAGGCGGCGCATGACGATCGAAGTCTCGGACGAGGCCGAGCGCAAGGACCTCGTCAGCTACCTCTTAGCGCGCTAGCCTAGCGAATCAGCCATCCGGAGCGGACCTCGACTTCGCCCTCGCGCCCGAGCGCCAGGCGATCGCCCTTTGGCCCGAGCGTCATGCACCGCCAGCGAATCGGTTGAACGAGCAGGCGGCGACGCTCCCCGCCGTTGAGGTCCCAGAGCGAGAGGCTGTTGCCACCGTCGCCGATCAACTTGGATCCTCTCGAGCAGGTTAGGAAGCGATCGGGGTGTGTGAACACGAGGCCCGTGATTCGCCCCATGTGAGCGACGTTGGACGCCATTTTGACCGTCTTTTGGACCGAGAGGCTCGCGTAGCCGTGGAGGGGGGCGTCGTCGGGCTTCAGCGCTCGTCCGTGGAGGGCGCCGCCGTCGTCGCCTACGAGAAGGCCCGTTCCGCTTGGTGTGAAGGTGATCAGCTCGGGGTCGAAGCCTAGAGTTATGACCTGGGACGGCGCTCTGCCTTCTGAGGTGAGATCCCAAATGCAAATCGCTCGGCCCCGACGCTTCCCGTGCCCAGCTCCTGTGGCCACGTAGCGACCGTCGGGGGAGAACGTGAGCGAGCGGAAGTAGTCGAATTCCGTGCTCAAGTCGCGGCGATCCACGAAGCGGGGCGGAGTCGAGCTGAAGTCGAGGCGACCTACGATCAGGTCTCCTCGATTGCGTCCGAGCGCGACGAGCTGGGTGGCAGGGTGGTAGGCGATTGAGAGCACTCCGCGGGCTCCCTTCACGATCGGGGTCGGAGAGTAGGTCCGGCTAATCCAGTGGACGCCGCTCCCGTTACTCACCAGGAACTGTTGCTCTCGGAGGTAGACCGCCCCATAGAAGACGGCGCTGGGGAATCGAGTCCTCCAGATCGGCTCTTGGCTCGGCTGGGCGAGGTCCCAGGCCCGGAGCTCACCGTGGCCAACGCTCAGGAGGCGCTCGGGGCCGTCGAAGGCCAGGAGTTCAACGCGGGGGTGGGGGAACACGCTCAGGGCCTGGCGCCCGGCTCGCAGTCGTGCCAGATCGATGGCCTGTTCGCGATCCTCAGCTTCGGGGTTGGCGGTGAGCCAGGTCTCGAGGGCCGAGAGCTGCTTGGAGGGGTCTCGCTCTCTTCGAATCGCGACCCAGCCTTGGTGTGCGAGGAGCTTCGGATCCGTGGCAGCCTTGCTCACGGTTGGGATCGGTGTGGCGATCGGCGGCGGGCTCGGTGTTCGCGTCGCGAACCAGATCCCGCCCGTGAGGGCCAGGAGGGGGCCTGCCGCGAGGGCTGCCAGGGTCAGGGTGCGTCGTCGTCGACTCCCCTGGGTCCCCAGGGCTCGCTCGAAGGAGTTCGAGGAGCCAACGGAGGGTCGCTCACCACGCAACGCGGCGCCCAGGTCTTGGGCGAGGGCGTTCGCGTCGGGGTAGCGTTGTTCGGGGGCCCGGCGGAGGGCGGCGAGGCAAACGGTCTCTAGGCCGGCAGGGATCGAGGAGTCGATCGAGCGCAGCGGGCGGGGGTCGTCGCGCATGACGTTCGCGGCCAAGCTCAAGAGCGAGTCGCCCCCAAAGGGGAGCTGACCGGTCAGGCCCTCATAGAGGATCACGCCCAGGGACCACACGTCACTCGGCGCCCCGATCGCGCTGCGCTTCCCGCTGATCGCCTCGGGTGACATGTAGCTTGGGGTCCCGATCATGGTCCCGCTCTTGGTCAGGCGATCGAGCTCTCGCCCTGAGGCGAGGCCGAAGTCTGCGACTCGGGGGGCGCCTTCGGGGGTCACGAGTACGTTTTCGGGCTTGAGGTCGCGGTGGAAGATCCCCTGGTCGTGCGCGAAGCCGACCGCCTCAGCGACCTGGAGGAGCAAGGCCGCCCGCTCCGGGATCGAGAGCGTCGGGAGGACGTCGTCGAGGGTTCGCGCGTCGGCGACGAGCTCGTACGCCAGGTAGGGGTATTGCCCCACGGCGCCGCCGGAGTAGACGGTCACGATCCCGGGGTGACGGAGGGCTGCGGTCAGCTCGCCCTCCCGCACGAATCGGGCGACGATCGATTCGTTGGCGCTTGAGGAGAGGATCTTGAGCGCCACCTCGCGTTGGGTTTGGTGGTCGCGGGCTTGGTAGACGACTCCCATAGCCCCCTGGCCCAGCAGGCTCAGGATCTGGAACCGCTCCCCAAAGAACTGGCCGGGTTCGAGTCCTAGCCCACGTTGGCTCGCCATGCCCAAGCCTAGCCCGCCGCAGGGGCTGAGGGGGCGCTGGGGGGAGACCCACCAAACCTCTCAAGCCAAGCCGGTCGGGCGCCGATAGGCAACCAGAGGCGCAGAGGCGCCTCGGGGAGACTTCATGCACGACCAGGCTTCGCGCGCGATTCGCGCTCTGCTCCTCTGCGCCGCGGCGAGTTGGCTGACGGGCTGCATACAGCCGGGGCCGATCAATTCGACGCCTCGGCACCGCTACACCTCGGCTCAGGGAGAGCCGGAGCCGCTCCCGATCGCCCGGCTTGAGGAGACCAAGAAGCCTGAGCACACCGACGTGCCCTTCTACGAGCTCGCCGAGTCCTACGGGCTCAAGGTCTCGATCGACCTCGTGACGGGGCGCCGGGTCCTCAGAGACGGCGTCAATCAAGTCGTGATCATGCCGAGCACCAAGCGAATCCAAATCAACGAGCGCCGCTTCCCGCTCGCGACCATGATCCGGTGGCGGAAGGGGGTCCTCTATGTGCCCGCCGAAGCTCGGGTGTTCATGGCCGAGTTCCTGCGCGAGCGCCCAGTCCTCGCGATCGATCACGACCCGACTCTGTTCGACGGAAGCGAGCCTGGCCTTGAGCGCCCCGCCCGCCCTCGCGCCATGGTCCGGCGGCGTCGACCGAGCCCGAGGGCTGCCTCGGGTGGCACCCTCCCCGCGAGTTGGGGCGTCAAGAGCCAGCGTCGCTGGCGCTATATCGTGATCCACCACTCGGCCACGACCGTCGGGGGCGCGAAGAGCTTCCACGCGGGTCACAAGAAGCGCGGCTGGAAGAACGGCCTCGGTTACCACTTCGTGATCGGCAACGGGACCTCGACTCCCGACGGCAAGGTCGAGGTCGGAGGGCGCTGGATACGTCAGAACCAGGGGATCGACGGCGCCCACGCCGGCAACAAGAAGTACAACAAGTTCGGAATCGGGATCTGCCTCGTCGGCAACTACAACAACGGCCGCCCGACCCCTCGCCAACTGGTCGCGCTGCGCCGTCTCTGCCGTGCGCTGATGGAGAAACACGGGATCTCCCGCGGCAATGTGTTCCCCCACTCCGAGGTCCGTCGAGGCCACACGGACTGCCCCGGAAAGCGCTTCCCTCTCACGGCCTTCAAGCGCTCGCTCTAACTCGAAGACACCAACTAGAACCCCGCAAGCGGTCGTCGCGAGACGGCCGCTTGTGTTGGTTTCTGCCTCTCGTGCTCGTGCTCGAACTGGACGGATCGGTGTCGAGGGCTGCCTTCGGAGGTCGGGAGCGCTGGCTGTGCTTATGGGGCTGCGCCCG
>JAESQQ010000319.1 GCA_016765095.1 Planctomycetota bacterium
CTCTCAGGAGCCTCCCCGGCTTCCAACCCCTGCGGCTCTCGGCGAGTCTCTGCGTTGAGGACTGCCGGTTTCGCGACAGCTTCCCGTGCCCGTGAGCCGAGCGACGTCTGGGCGAAGCGGCCTCGGGCCGACTTACTCCTCCCAGACCTCGCGCGAAGGGAGCTCGCCCTCGATCTCGAGGTGGGCCGGGTCGTCGAGGCGGCTCTTGAGGGTCCCGATCAGCCGCTCGGGGCAACGAACCTGGAACCGGATCCGCTCCTCGACGAGCTCCTTCTCTTGGATCTCGAACTCGCTCTCCAAGAACGCCAAGGCTCGCCCCTCACGGACGTTTAGCCAGAGTGTGAGGTCGACTTCGTTTCGCGAGGCGTAGTCGTTCACGATCTCGCGGAGCCCCTCGGCGCCCTCGCCCGTCAGGGCTGAGACGCGCACGGTCCGCCCGAGGCGGCGCTCGAGGAAGGGGAGGAACTCGGCCTCGGCCTGGTCGACTTTGTTGAGGACGACCAGCTCCTCCTTCTCCGAGGCGCCGATCTGCGTCAAAACCTCTCGGACCGCGGCCACTTGCTGGAGGGGCTGCGGGTCGGAGGCGTCGACGACGTGGATCAGGAGGTCGGCGGTGACGACCTCCTCGAGGGTCGCGTGGAACGACTCGACGAGGCGGTGAGGGAGGTGGCTAATGAAGCCAACGGTGTCCGAGAGGAGGACGCGCCGATTGCGGCCCACTTCCCAGACCCGGGTCCGGGTATCAAGCGTCGCGAAGAGCTTGTCGGCGACGAACACATCGGCCTGGGTCAAGCGATTCATGAGGGTCGACTTGCCAGCGTTCGTGTAGCCGACGAGCGCCACGGTGTAGGCCTGCTTGCGCGTCGAGACCTCACGTTCCTTGCGGAGGCGGAACTCAGCCAGCTCCTCCTTGAGGTCTTGAATCCGGCCCTGAACGAGGCGCTTGTCAATCTCGAGCTGCTTCTCGCCAGGCCCCCGGAGGCCGACGCCGGGGTCGAGGTGACTCCACATTTTGCGGAGGCGCGGGAGGGCATAGATCAACTGCGCGACCTCGACCTGGCGGCGCGACTGCGGCGTCCGGGCGTGGCTCGCGAAGATATCCAGGATCAACTCGGTCCGATCGATCACCTTCCGGCTGAGACGCTTCTCGAGGTTGCGTCGCTGGCGAGGAGAGAGCTCGTTGTCGAAGATCACCATGTCGGCGTCGACGGCCTCGAGCTCGGCCTCGAGGAGCTCGACGGTGCCCTTGTAGATACACGTCGCCGGATCGGGGCGATCCCGTTTCTGGAGGATTCGCTCGCCAACGACTTGGACGCCCGCGGTCTTGGCGAGAAGGGCGAGCTCCTTGAGCGGCTCCGCCAGCTCGAGGCGCGGGTCCTTGCGCGGAAAGAGCGCCGCGAGCACAGCCCGCTCGGGCCCCGTGTCCGTCCGGACGTGTCCGGAGTCGTCCCGATCGGGCGCCGAACGCTCGGCGGGCAGCCGGTCGCCCGGCGCGTTCTCTGTAGTCCAACCGCCTCTTGCCTTAGCCAAGCGCGTCCTCTCGAGGGTGGGGGCCGAATGGCGGGGCACTATCAAGGGGTCACTCCAAGGCATCAAGCCCAAAGACGCCCCAGCCTCAGAGAGCGAGGGGGGCGGGACGGCGGGGAGCAAAGCGCCCCGCACGGTCCTCTCTACGCGAGAGAAGCGATCCGCTGTCGTGGCAGCCCTTGAGAGCGCCCGGCGGGAGGGCCCAGAAACCACCCGCGCCACGCTTCGCTTGGCTGCTAGGATCTGTGCGGGAGGCGCCGAGTGCCAACGCTCTACACCCGCACCAGCGGATCAGGACACGGGTCGGGCGTCTTTCCCCGAACCCGTTGGTCACTCGTGGCCCGAGTGGTCAATCCAGGCAGCCGAGTCGGGACCGGCACCCGCCACGAGGCCTACGCCGAGCTCGTGACGGCCTACTGGAGACCCGTTTATCGCGCGCTGCGGGTCAAGCACCGCGAGAAGCGAGAGGCCTCCGAAGACCTGACGCAGGCCTTCTTCCTCCACTTGATCGAAAAACGAGTCCTCGAACGCTTCGTGGCCGACCCGGAAGCTGGCCGCTTTCGGAGCCTCCTGCGCAGCCTCCTCGATCGGTTCGTCTTGACCGCCCAGCGCGACGCCAAGCGACTCAAGCGAGGCGGCGACCGGACCCATGTGCCCCTCGATCCCGCCGAGATCGAAGCGATCGAGTCTCGGATCAAAGTCGACCCACCCGGCGACCCCTTCGACGCAGAGTTCCGCGCGGCCGTGATCGACCTCGCGCTCCGCGATCTGGCCAACGAGTCCCGCTCGGCCCTCGCGAGGCGCCGGCTCGAAGTCTTCCTGGCCTACGAAGTCGAACCCCAACTGGGGCCCACGACCGGCGACCGCCCGACCTACAGCGAGCTCGCCGAACTCCTCGACCTAAAGCCCCACGACGTCAAGAACGACCTCGTCGCGGCCCGGCGGCGGTTCGCGGAGCTGGTCATGGAGCGCATTCGCGAGGAGGTCCACAGCGAAGAGGAGGCCCGCGAGGAGCTCCGCGCGCTGTTCGGAATCACTCCTCCGTGATCCCGCCCGAAGCCTACGCGCGCCTGGCCAAGATCGCCTGGGTCCACGCTCCCGCAGAGGACGGCGAAGGCGAGGAAGACGAGGACACGATCGGGCGCTATCGAATCCTCGAGCGCCTGGGCGCCGGCTCGGCTGGCGTCGTGTTCCGAGCGGTCAACCCAGAGGGTCAAGAGGTCGCGATCAAGCTCCTCCGTCGGCGCAGATCCCGTAGCTCGCGCTACATGCGAGAGCTCGAGCTGCTCGAGCGGACGGCCGAACGAGCGGGAGTGGTCGCCCTCCTTGACGCCGGCCGCTGCCCGCGCGGTCCCTTTCTCGTCTTGGAGCTCGCGGTCGGAGGCTCGCTCCGGACCCTCTTGAACCGCGAGAAGCGTCTCCCCTGGCAGAGGGCCACCGCTCTCCTCCTCGAAGTCGCCCAGTCCCTCGCGGCCCTCCACGAAGAGGGGATCATTCACCGCGACCTCAAGCCCGAGAACATTCTCCTCCAAGCGGACCGACCGCTGATCTCGGACTTCGGCCTCGCCAAGGACCTCGGAGACGCCGACGGCGAGCTAACCTCGGCCGGAATCGCCATGGGCACGATCGGCTACATGTCGCCGGAACTCCTCGACGGAAACCGCGACCAGCTAGGCCCCTGGACCGACGTGTTCGCGCTCGGGTCGCTCCTCTACGAGCTGATCGCTGGGCGCCCGCCCTTTGGCGGCAAGAACCTCCGCGAAGCCGCGCGCTCGGTCCGCGAAGGGGAGGTCAGCGAGCTCCCGGGGACCCCTTCCGCGATCACAGCGATCGTCCGGCGCTGCCTCGAGAAGGACCCGACCCGACGCTACGAGCAGGCTGGCGAGCTCGCGCTGGCGCTCGTGAGGGCCCTCCACGACGAAGGGGCTCCCACGCCAGACTGAGGCCGGCCTCAGCAGCCAAACCAAGCGTGTTCGCTCAACTTCGAGGGGGTGTCTTGGTTAGCGAGCCGCGCCGCCTTGGATCCACTGGACGAGCGTCGTGTGCTCGGTTGAGCCAGCCGTCAGGACGGCGCCGCCGCCGTGGGCCTGCCCGAGTGCCTTGGTCAACAAGAGCGAGGCGTCGGGCGTCTGCGGGTTGGTCCGGGCGACCGTCTCGGCGAAGTCCGCGTCGTCGTTGCTCAACGTCAGGGGATACGCCGCAGCGGCTGCGGGGAAGAACGTGCCAGCGTGGCAAGAGGCGCAGCGAGCCGAGAGGACCGGCTTGACGTCGGCGTAAGCCAGCGCGGCCGGAGTCGCCGGAGTGGCCGGAGCGGGCGCGCTGGGGGCCGGAGCCGCCGGC
>JAESQQ010000320.1 GCA_016765095.1 Planctomycetota bacterium
CGGGCCGCCTTGGCCGCCGCTTCGGCGATCTGACTGGCCGAGATCGCTGCCCGCGCCGCGCCCTCGCGCTCGCTCTTCAAGGCGGCCGCAGCCGCTGCGTCGGCCTCTGCCTTGGCGACCTTGAGAGCCTGGCTCTGCTCGCCCGCCAGGCGAATCGCTTGGGCTTCGAGGTCGCTTTGGCGCCGCACTTCCCCGACGCCACCCACGACCCCCGCCAAAATGAGGGCCGCGATCCAGGGCAGCCAGCTCCGACTCTTGGCAGGCGCTGCGACGGGCTTGCGGCGCGTCGAGAGAGTCGGGACGTCGCCTTCGTCGGGGTCGAGGCCTTCCTCCGCCCAGCTCTGGCGCGTGCTCCGGCGCCGCTTGCGCTTGGGCGCCCGCGCAGAGTCAGTCCCCGCCAGCCGAGCCGAGTCGTCGACGATCGAGGCCTGAAAGCGCGTCGAAGCGCCGTCGTCGTCCTCGACGATCACGAGCGGCCCCGACTCCGAGACCGGGCCGAAGTCGGTGGTCCCCTCCGGCAGCGCGTCCGAGTCTCCTAGATCGACCCGGGACTCGTCCGAGCTGGCCTCGAACCCGTCGAGGGAGGCGTCGTCGCTCAGCTCCGCGTCGGGTGGAAGGTTCGGGAGGCGGTTCCCGCTGCTGAGCGAAGCCGCGCTCCCAAACAGATCCTGACCCGACCCGCTCTCGATCCCGTCCACGTCCGAATCCGAACCGAAGTCCTCTGATCCGCTCTCGTAGCCCGCAGAGGCGCTCTCGTCGAAGGGCCCCTCTTCGCTCTCTGAGGAGCCGCTCTCGTCCCAGGACCCCGACCCGCTCCCCGTCTCACCGAAGGGGAACTTGATTCGCTCCTCCCCAGAGGGGTCCGGCGAAGGGTCATTAGGTGGGGGAGGGGGTCTGCGCTTGGCCACGGTGTGAGGCCGCTCGAAGCGGCGCTACACCGTAGGCCGTCGGGGGTAGGGCGACAAGCCCGTAGGAGCTTTCCAAACCCGGGAGAATGGAGCTGGGGGGCACAAGATCCCCCAAGACGCCCCCTAGGAGGGGCTCGCGCCGCTCCGGAGGAGCGCGATCGCCTCCGCGGCGTCGCTGGGCTTAAAGACCGCGCTCCCAGCCACGATCACGTTTGCGCCGGCTTCGGCCGCGTGCTTGACCGTCTCGGGGTTGAGCCCGCCGTCGACTTGGAGGTCGATCTCCCGACCGCTCGCCGCGATTGCGTCCCGCAGCCGCTCGAGCTTGGGCGCCATGTCGGCCATGTAGGACTGTCCCCCAAACCCTGGCTCGACCGTCATGACCAAGACCATGTCGACCACGTCGAGCAGCTCGAGCGCGGCCTCGACAGGCGTCCCTGGCTTGAGCGCGACGCCGACCCGGGCGCCCCCCGCTCGAATCATGGCCGCGGTCTCACGCGGGTCCCCTTCGCTCTCGACGTGAAACGTGATTCCGTTCGCTCCCGCCGCGAGGAAGTCAGGCACGTAGCGAGCGGGCTCGCTGATCATGAGGTGGCAGTCGAGGAAGAGCTCGGTCACGGACCGAAGGCTCTTGACGACAGGCGCCCCGATCGTGAGGTTCGGAACAAAGTGTCCGTCCATGACGTCAACGTGCAGCCAGTCGGCCCCGGCGGCCTCCATTCGAGCGGCTTCGTCTGCCAACCGCGCGAAATCGGAGCTCAGAATGGAAGGGGCGATCGCGATCGCGCGGCTCATGAGGCCTCCGGGAGGGCAGCTAGACCGGGGAGTTCTTCGCCTTGAACGAACAGGAGCGAGGCTCCGCCGCCCGTCGAGACCCAGGCCATTCGATCGGCGAGGCCGAGCTGGCGTGCCGCGGCGGCGCTGTCGCCGCCCCCCACGATCGTGTGGCAATCGCCGGCCCGCCCAGCCAAGAAGGTGGCGACTTGCTCGGTCCCGAGGTGGAAGGGCGGGATCTCGAACACGCCGAGGGGTCCGTTCCAAAACACAGTCTTGGCGGTCCGCAGGACACGCAAGAACTCAGCGACGCTGGCCGGGCCTATGTCGAGGGCCATCAGCCCGTCTGGGACTTCTTCCACGCAGTCGTAGCCTGCCAAGTCCGCGTTGGGCCCTTTGGCGACAATGTGATCGCGAGGCAGGACGAGCTCTTGGCCGGTCTCTCGCATTCGCAACCGAGACGCCTCGAGGATTTCACCGGCGGTCTCGAGGAGGTCCTCCTCGCAGCGGCTGGCTCCGATCGACTTGCCCATGGCCTTGAGGAGCGTGTAGGCCATGCCACCCCCGACGCAGACCGCGTCGGTCCGAGGGAGGAGCGCCTGGAGGACTGGGATCTTGGTCCCGAGCTTGGCGCCGCCCAACACGACCACGAACGGGCGCGGGGCCGTGCCCTCCCGAAGGGGGCTGAGCGCGTCGACTTCGGCCGCGATCAAGTCGCCGCAGGCGGCGGGGAGCAGCTCGGCGATCTTAACGACCGAGGCCGCGGCCCGGTGGCAGACCCCGAACGCGTCGTTGACATAGACGTCTCCGAGCTTGGCGAGCTCAGCCGCGAACTCCGCGTCGTTGCTCTTCTCGCCCGGGTTGAAGCGCAGGTTCTCGATCAGGAGGACGCCGCCCGAGCTCAAGGCGTGAGTCGCAGCCTCTGCCTCGGCCCCGACCGTCGTCTCACAGAAAGCGACCTCTGCCTCGAGCAGCTCGGCGAGGCGAGCGGCGACGGGGCGCAGGGAGAACTCCGGGTTCGGCTTCCCCTTCGGTCGGCCAAGGTGAGAGCAGAGCACGACTCGCGCGCCGGCTTCTTGGAGGCGACGAATCGTGGGCAACGCGGAGAGAATCCGAAAGTCGTCCGCGACTGCTCCCCCGTCGAGGGGAACGTTGAAGTCGACTCGGACGAGCGCGCGCTTGTCACGCAACTCCCCGAGCCCTTCGATTCTGCGGTAGGCCATGGCGAAGTTCCTTCTCTGGCGCGCCGCCGCCAGGCGACGAAGAGTGTGGACAGACGGACGGGAGCGAGCAGCTCCCCGACTAGTCGTCGAGGTTGCCGAGGAGGGCGGCCAAGTCACAGAGTCGGTTGCTGTAACCCCACTCGTTGTCGTACCAACTGAGGACCTTGACCATGTTCCCCTCGAGGACGTCCGTCGAGAGGGAGTCCACGATCGAGCTCTCCGGCATGCCGATAATGTCCGAGCTCACGATCTCGTCGGCGGTGTAGCCGAGCGCGAACTTCATGGGTCCCTCGCTGGCCGCCTTGAAGGCTGCGTTGACGGCCTCCACGGAGGTCTCCTTCTCGGTCTCGACGACGAGATCGACGAGGCTCCCGTCGGGAACCGGGACCCGAACCGACATTCCGCTCAGGCGCCCCTTCAACTCGGGGAGCACGAGACCGACCGCCGTCGCGGCGCCCGTCGTCGTGGGCACAATGTTGTTCGGGGCCGCGCGCGCGCGGCGGAACTTCTTGTGGGGAAGGTCCAACAGGCGCTGGTTGTTGGTGAAGGCGTGGATCGTGGTCATCATGCCCCGCCGAAGGCCGAAGTTGTCGTGAAGGATCTTGGCTATCGGAGCCAAGGCGTTCGTGGTGCACGAGGCGTTGCTCACGATTTTGTGCTCAGGCTGAACGACGCCCTCGTTGACGCCGAGCACGACGGTCGCGTCGATCTCGCCTTGGGCTGGAGCCGAGAGCGCTACGCGCTTGGCGCCTCCTTCGAGGTGCTTGGCCGCGAGCGCGCGCTTGCGGAACGCGCCGGTGCACTCGAGCACGACGTCGACGCCGGCGTCTCCCCACTTGATCTGGCTCGGGTCGCGCTCTGAGGTCACGTTGACCCGGTTGCCGTCAATGAAGAACTCGCCCAGACCCCCCGGGTCGAGAGTGCCCGCGAAGCGCCCGTGAACCGTGTCGTACTTGAGGAGGTACTCGAGCGTCGGGTCGTCGGTCAGGTCGTTGACCCAGACCACCTCGAACTCTTCGGGGCGGGCATGCATCACGCGAAACGCGAGGCGACCGATGCGCCCGAAGCCGTTGATCCCGATTCGCAGCTTGCGCTTGGCGGTGACGAAACGTGAGATCTCCATGAGTGTTCCCCTTCTGTGTTGCCCGCCTCGTTGTGGCAGAGCCGCGTCACTATAGGCTGGGGCAGGTGGGCATCAAGACGTCGCTAAGTCCCTCCAGAGGTCCTCTGGGCGACGTCCTCCAACCCGGCGAGCGCATTCTGCGGAGAGGGGGAAAGCCCCCGGCCTACCGGCCCGCCGCAGGCGGAATCTCCGGGAGCTGATTGAGCGCCCCCTGGCTCCCCGCGGCCTGGCTCCCGGAGTGCACGACGCCCAGATACATGGCCCACACCGCCACGTGCAAGAACAGGAAGCTGAGGCAGCTGACGCAGCAACGCCCCTTCCCCTTCGGACCTCGCTTGGAGTGGGTCAGGAACATGAACAAGGCGCCGAGAGCCATCAGGACGAACGCTCGGTTCCGCCAACGAGAGACACCTTCTTGAGCGGCGTCGCGCGACTGAGTCAAGATCGGCCGGACGCGGGCCGCTGCGGCCTGGTATTCAATGCGGTCCTGGCCCGGAGACCAGCGCTTGGGAGCGCCGCGCCGAAGGCGTAGATCGCAGACGAGGGCTGGGTGATCCGAGAGTGGCCCCTCCAGCCCCTCGCCGAGCTCGACGTCCTCGCTCAGGGCGTGGGCGATCCGGCGGACCTTGATCTGGACCCCGCCGCCGTTTCGCGTCAGGAGCCAATCGATCTCGAGGGACTCTTCCTCAGGCGGATCGAGAGCCGCGATTCCGCAGACGAGCTCGAAGGGCGCTCCTCCCCGGCGCGAGTTGAGGTCTCCCAGCACCAGAAGCGGGATCCGAGCCGAATCGCTCGCCCGAGGCGGCGGGTTGATCCCAAAGTCGCCGAGGAAGTGCCCCAGCTGGGCTGCCTGGGCGAGCTGGACGGACAGGTATTCGTCGCTTCCGTAGCGAGCGTGGAGGTGAGTGCTGACGACGCGCAGCCCACCCAGCGGCGTCTCGACGCGAACCTCGAGGGCGCCCTTGCGAGCCCAGGCGTCGCCGTGCCAGACCTTGTGCAGCTTGCCAGTCGACTCGAAGGCCTCGAAACGCTCCGACTTGATCGGGTACCGCGAAGCGATCAAGAGCCCGCTCCCGAGCAGGCCGTCTGAGGCGTGAACGCAGTGGGTGAGCCCAGCTTCGGCGAAGGCCGCGGCCAGCAGGGCTCCGTCCTCCTCGACCCAGACTTCCTGCAGGCAGACGAGGTCTGGTTTGAGCGCCAAGATCGCAGGCGCGATCCGCTCGATTCGGGCCTCGCGCGCGTCCGAGATCCCCCAGGGAAGCCCCCACACGTTCCAGGACACCACCCGCAGCTGCTCCTGATCCTTCGCGAACGACGGGCTCGCGGCCAACAGGCAAAGCAGGAGAGGAATCAAGTGGCGCACGACCTCAGGGTGGCTGGGGAACAGGCTCAGAGCAACCCCTAGGCCTGTGTCACCACGAGCCGCTCGTCGCTGAGCCGACCGAGGACGACGGCCTCCACGAAGTGACCCGCGACGTAGCTGGCCATTAGGGAGAAGAACAGCGCGGACTCGTCGGGATCACTCAGCCAGATCCCGAGGCCCACGATCGTGCCCATGACCACGAACCGAAGCGGCGAGGCCCCCAGCGTCGCCCGAATGAAGTCGTCGTTCTCGCGGTCGAAGGTCAGGATCGCCCCCAACAACCAACTGATCGTCAAGAGCTGGGCCGCGCTGTGCCCCAGAAACACGCCCAGGGCGCGAGCCCCTTGGCCCGAGTAGAGGAACGTCAGACCTAAGCCTGCGAACGCAGTCGAGAGGCCGCCTAGGAGCGTGAGCGCGACCCCCCCCGCCCGCAGCTTGGCTCCAGGGCGAAGCGCCACAGCCGCCAGAGTCGCCGCTCGAAGCTCGTCTCCTTCGAGGCGGACCGGCTCGGGTGGTACACCCTCGCGAGCCTCAGCCTCTGGATCCGGGCTCGACGGGTCCGGCGGCGCCGGCTCGGTCTCCCGGTCTGCGAGATCGCTCACGGTGAGCGAAGCTGCGCGCGGCCCGCTAGCGCCAGCGCGAGCCAGCCCACCAAGAACAGCACGCCACCCAGGGGAGTCACCATCCCTAGCCAACGTTGTCCCGTGAGGACTAAAACCCAAAGGCTCCCGGAGAACAGGAGCACGCCGCCCAGGAAGCTCCAGCCGGCGACGACGCCCGCGCCTCCCGGACGCGGGCTCTCGATCTTCGCCGGACGCGGAATGACGTTGGCGCTCAACAGGAGGGCTAGGGCGTGGAACAAGGCGTAGCGACTCGCGGTCTCCCAGTTCGCGAGCCGACGGGCAGCCAAGGAGGCGTCCAAGGTCCGCTCGAGGTACGGCTGCAAGCCGTGGGCGCCAAAAGCGCCACAGAGGACGCCCAGGAACCCCAGCACACACCCCGAGATCCAAAACAGTCGCGCGTGGTTCACGGGCTCAGGATAGCGGCCCTGAGAACTCGAGGGACGCGCCAAGGCAGGCCGCCGAGCGGATCCTCGCTAAGAGGCCGTCTACGAGTGGTTTCGGCCTGCCTTGCCTGCGACGACGAATCCTGCGCGAGAGACCGGAACTAATTCGTAGACGCCCCTAGATCTCGCCTGCGGCTCGAGGCCGCCCCCCGGAGGTCCCCATGCGTTTTCGTCTGTTCGGCGCGCTCGCCGTGATCGTGCTCGCCCTCTCCACCGCCTGGTTCGCTCAGGCCACGGCTCAGGAGTCGCTCCCCAGCGCGACCCCGACTCCCTCAGCGGCCCCTGCGCCTGCCACCCCTCCGGATCAACCCAAGGCACCCCAGCCCGTGCCGCAAGTCGACCCTTCCCCAGCCGCGATCGGTGGGCTAGCCGGGATGAGCGCCTTCATGGCCTGTGGCTACCTGGGGGAGCTCGCCGATGGCCTCGCCGCCGGGCGAGATTCGGCCTGGGTCGAGGCCCGAGCCGCAGCCCTCGCTCGCGGCCTGATCGTGAACATGCGTCAGTTGGAGTCTGTGGGGGCCATGGGCAACCTTGACCCCGCAGCCCACGCCCAATTGGCGGCACTTCGCAGACTTCTGGCGGCCCTGGGCGAGCAGGCCAAATTCCTCGAGCTCTACTCGGTGACCCAAGAGCCCACGATGGCTGAGACCTACCGCGAGCTTCGCGAGCGGACCTGGAGCGAGACAGGGAGGCTCCTAGGCCTCAACAAAGCCGCTGCAGCGTCACTTGCCCCAGGTGGTTCAACCCTCGGCCTCCCGAAGGCCAAGGCGACCCCGACCCCGACCCCGTCGAAGGACTGAGCCCCTTATCTCAAGGCCACCGTGCCGAGCGATCCCGCCCACGCCGGGCCGATTCCGGCCTCGGCCTCGGAGCCTTTGCTGGTGGGCTTTGGGGGGCTCGGACGCCGTTTAAGGGGGTCCAGGGCCGAATCACCCTGCCCAATCTGGGGCACCTCGTGGGCGAAGTCGACCGCCCGTCGTCGGTCAAGTCGAGGTCTAGCGCAGTCGAGTCATGGGCTCTGAGGGGATCATGGGATTTCGAGGCCTCGCGAGAGGAACTTCCGAGTCGAGTTCACCCACCCCGTGCACCATCTTGCCCCATAACGTGCAGGCTAGGTCCGTCCGTCGTCACAACTCCTGTCAGGGTCGTGCCGAACGGTTTGGCCTAGGGCTTGCAAAAGGGCGGGGCAAGAGGTGAGAGATGGCATTGCGAACTCAGACGCGCTCAACACACCAGGGCAACCACACCGGAACGATCCGGACGTGTCGGATCACGCCCTGTGCTCAGTCCACGAGAGAAGGCAAGCCCTTCTGCCCTGATCACGTCGATCAGCACTCGTACGTCCAACAGATCCTCCAGATCTTGGAAGAACGCAGGGCAGAAGAGGATCGGGTCCGCCACCAGGGCCCCGAGGCCGTGAATCTTGGGGGGCTGACAGCCCGAGAGCTCATTGTTCACCTCTCGCAGCACGGCTCCCGGACGGTTGAGCGGCTCAGCCGAGAGTTCCAGCTCGAGGCTCCGGTCATGCACGACTACGTCGCTGCGCTCCACACCAAGGGTCTCGTGATCGTGGGACGCACCACCCGCGGCTCGACCGTCGTCCGGCTGGCCGGTTAGATAGACAAGACGCCAGCTCGGCACGAAGGCGCGCTAACCCGCGAGGTGCGCTAACCGACGAGGCCCAACCGTACGGTTGGGCTCTCTCTTTGGGTCGAATCACAGGCTGAGCGCGAGGCCCTCGCGGGCCGCGAAGGCGGCTGGGAAGCGCTCTTGCGCGAGGGCTTCCATAGCGTCGACGCCCTCGTCGTCGCGTGTCGGGTCGTGGTGAAAGAGCGCTAGTGGTCCGTCAGGGATCGATTTCCACAGTTGCTTGTCCTCGCCGCCGCTGGCGGCGTTGCTCGTCGGTCACTTACGCCCGGTAAGCTCCGCTCCTCGCGCCTTGCCAGCGACGACGATGCCGGC
>JAESQQ010000321.1 GCA_016765095.1 Planctomycetota bacterium
GCCCCGAAGCCGTGCCAATCGGCCCCTCTTCCCCTCTCCCCCTACTTCTTCGGCTTCCCCTTCTTCGGCTTCCCCTTGTCCTTCCCCTTGGCCTTCCTAGCTTTGCTCTTCGCCTTGTTCTTGTTCTTCTTCCGGTTCCGAGCCTTCTTCGCCTTCCCTCTCTCCTTCTCCTCTAACGCCTGGCTGGCCTCGTCTCCTCGCTTGCCCTTGGAGACCGGTCGGTCCCCCCGGGCGGGCGCTCGCCCGAAGAGTCGCTTAATGACAAGCGTGGCGTAGCTTCCGGGGGGAAGCGAAAACGCGATCGTGATCTTGAGCTTGCCTTCGTTGGCGTCGTCGCTGCTCGGAGGGGAGACGCGAAGCCCGCCTGGGCGGACGAGGAGATCGCGGTCGTAGTGCTTGAAGAAGCAGCCCTCGATCCCGCGGATCCGAAACCGGTCGAGGGAGAGGCCTTCGGCGGCTAGGGCCTGCGCGACGGCGCGCTTGACGGCGGGGTCCTCAAAGCTCGTCGAGTGATCGACGAGCGGCCACGACTCCGGCATCGAGAGCGCTGGCTCGTCGCTCTCGAGTTCGGGCCACACGTGGCGGCCGGCGGCGTAACCGGAGCTCGAGCGCTTGTGCGGTGGAATCAGCTTCCCGAGGTAGTGCGCGACGCTCTCGTTCCAAATCAGAGACTGATAGCCGAACACGTGGATCGCGCGCTCCTTCGCCGGGAGACGTTGGAAGGCGCCCGCGAAGTCGGTCGGGTTCCGCTTGAGGTGGCGGATCATGGAGACGTTGCGGCGATTGCCCCACTTGCGCAGGATCCCCTCCCAGTCTCCCCAGGTCTTTTGGACCAGCGTCTTGAAGCGGCGATCCGGGAGGCGATCCCGCTTGCCGGGCGTCGCGAGCAAGATCTTGGCAGCGCCCTCGAAGTTTCCGCGGACCATCTCCTTCGCGACCATTCCTTGGCCCGCGACCACGCTCCCAAAGCGCTGATCGTCGAAGTAGTTGATCAGGCCGTGGGCCACGACGCGTGCCGCCCGCTCTTGGCAGCGCTGGACGTCCTTGACCTCGAGCCCGCGAACCACGATCCGAAACGCGTTCCCGCGCAAGGAGTCGCTGGTCAGAGGAGCGTCGGTCCGCCCGAGGTAGCGAAGCCAAATCCCCGGTACCCGCATCTTCGGATCGAGGCGACCCCGGTCGACGGAGATGAACTGCGTGGTGACGCCCTGACGATCCTTGAGACCCTGGTAGTGGATCCGGTCGAGCGGGAGCTTGGCCTTGGCCGCCAGCCGGCGAACCGCCTCGAAGGTGTCGAGCTTCTTCTTCTTAAGTTCGTAGATCGAGACGCTCCCCTTTTCGGAGGGCGTGAACTCTGCGAGCTCCTCGACGACGAAATCCTCAGGCTTGTGCTTGATCAGCATGCGCCTATCGGAAGGCAAGGTCCCTGGGATTCAAGGCTCAGGTTCGTTCGGAGGCTCGGTGGCGGAACCCGAGTCCTGCTCAGGATCGGGGTCGGCGGCCTCGGCTGAGGGCTCGGAAACCCAGTCCTGCACGGGATCCGGGTCGTCGGCTTCGGCTAAGGGCTCGATCGTGACCTCTGGGAGTTCGTCTGAGTCGAGCTCGACCTCGCCCAAGTCGCTCGGGAGGACCTCGATAAAGCTCGAGCGCCGTCGCTTGGCCGGCACCGCAACCGCGGGCGGAGGCGGAGCCGGAGCACCGGCGTCTGAGTCCGTCTCGAGCTCGGGCTCGAGCTCGTCGTCGGACTGGGTCAGGTCTGGCGGCGGCCACTGCTCGCGATAGTCCTCCACGATCGGGAGCAGGATCGTGAACATCGAGCCCTGCCCCTTCTCACTCTCGACCTGGATCTCGCCCCCGTGGGCCCGCACGATCTGGTCGATCAGGCTCAGGCCGAGGCCCGCGCCTGAGACGCCGCGGGTCAGCTCGTCGCCCGCCCGATAGAAGCGATTGAAGATCAGCTCCAGGTCCTCGGGGTCGATCCCGATCCCGCGGTCCTTGACCACGATCCCGATCTGCTCCGGGCTGTGGCGGACCACCCAAACCTTGATGTACTTCTCCTCGGTCGAGTACTTCACGGCGTTGCTGAGCAGGTTGAGGACCGAGCGCACGATCGCGTCCCGGTCGAGGTCGACGGCGGGAAGCTCACCGATCGGCGGCAGCTCGACGAACAAGTCGTAGCCGCGGACCTTGGCCGAGAGCCGGAACAAGTCGATCGCCTCGGCGACGACGTCCGCCACGTCCGCCTCGGCGAGCACGTAGTCGTGCTTGCCCGAGTCCTGGCGCGCGAAGTCGAGCACGTCCTCGATCAAGCGCTGGAGCCGATCGGCCTGGGTCACTATGTGATCGGCATACTCGATCCGCTTGTGGTCCTTGGGGAACCGAGGCCGTCCCAGAAGCTCGCCATACATGCGAATCGAGGTCAGCGGAGTCTTCAGCTCGTGGGTCATGTTGCTCACGAAGTCGGACTTCATTCGAGCCAACTCAAGCGAGCGCTGGACGTAGCGGAGCGTCGCCACGGCACCTGTCGCGGCGGCGGCGAGCGTCAGGCCGAGCAGCGCCCCGTAGAGGATCAAGCGGTTTCGACGCGCCTCGAGCGCTTGAGCCGTCGTCCGGCGGACCTCGACCCTCCAGAGCGGGACGAGGTCGAGCGCGAGGCTCGTGGCCTGCATGCCGGGGAGGTCTAGGAGCTTGCCCGTCTCGCTGGGCGCCGCCGCAGCACCCGCGTGAGCCACGACCCGCCCTTGAGCGTCGAGGATCGCGAGGCTGACGTCCTCGCGCAGGTTGAGGTCGGCGCAGGTCGGACCGAGGACCTCGTCTGCGAGTCGGTCGAGGGCGAGCTCGAAGCCCAGCACGACGCTCGCGCCGCTCCCCTGCTGAACTCGATAAGCCAGGACGCGCGGCGGATTCCCGATTCGAGCGAAGTGGCGCAGCTCGCTCCCGCCGCTCCGGCGAGCCTGTTCGAGGAGGCCCGGCAAGAGGTCGTCGAGGGACTGTTCCCACTGGAGGCGCGCCTCGACCTCGGCGCCGCGTGCCGCGAGGCCGGCGTCGACTTCGGTCTGGCCGAGCTTGACCAGAAGCGCGCGGCCGCGAGCCAAGATGGACTTCCACTCGAGATAGCCGACGTCGCGCTGGCGAGCCCCCGCCAGGAGTCCCTCGCAGAGGCGGCGGGCCTCCTCGATCGCGCTCTCCGTCTGGCCTGCGGCGGCCTGGAGCTCCGCGCAGCGGAGCGCGCTCAGAACTCGCAGCGGACGACCGCGCTCGTCGCGGACGGGGAGCGGAGCCTGGGCCGCCTCGTGGAAAGCGAGCTGGGCGGCGTCCTGTTGGTCTAGCTCGAGCAGGCACTCCCCGAGCCGGAAGCTCGCGCGGGCCTGGAGCGTCGGCGTCGAGGACTCGCTCTCGGCCACCGTCCGAAAGCCGGCCACGGCGTTGTAGAGGTTCTTGGCCTCCTGCTGAGCGCGCGCCTTGGCGTAGAGGTCGAGCAGCTCCGAGCGCCGCCGGAGCTCCTCAGCGCTCTGGGCTGGCGCCTCGTCGGGCGGCGTCTCGGTGGCCAACACAGACTGACTGAAAGGCAGATTGGCGCGCGGCCAGAGGCGCACTCCGTCTCCGATCCGAGCCGCGAAGAACCGCTTGACCAAGGGGTGTGCCCGAGCTGCGCCCTGAAAGTCCGGCGGGGAGTCAGGCTCGGCGAGGAGCGTCGCCAAGACGGCGGCCTCGCTCCGGCGAATCTGACGAGACAGCTCGCCGACCGCGCGCTCGGCGGCCTGCCGCGTTCGCTCCTCCTCGACGAAGCGGAGCGCTTTCTCGTCGTTTTCGGCCGCCACGACCGCTAGGACCGTCAAGAGCACCAAGGGAGGCCCGATCGCGAGCGAGAAGGGCAGGATCACCCGGAGTCGCTCGCGGCGAGCTTGGCGCACGCGCCGCGTGTCGTCTGACTCGCTCACGGCGTCGGCCTACCGGCCCAGCTGAACCTTGGCGCGATCGACGAAGGACTCACGCCACGCGGGCGCGGGCTTGCCGTCCACGATCGCGAGGTAGGCGTCCCACGCTTGGAAGGCCTCCTCTTCACGCCCAAGCTGAAACAAGCAGTTCGCGGCGTAGTAGTGGACCTCGGGCATCATGGTGTCGGTTCGAGTCTTCCCGAGAAGGGACTGGAAGATCTCGAGCGCCTTCTCGAAGCGTCGGGACGCATAGAGCGAGATCCCATGCAGTGCTCGGTTCGGGGGGGTCGGCGTGTGGTCACTCAAGTCGGCGGCCAGCTTCAGGGCCTGGAGCCCACGCCCTAGCAGGAGGTTGGCCCGGACCCTCAGATCCTCGACCTGCATCTCGACCATGCTCGTGCCGTCGGCGACGTCGTCGAGATCCTTGAGGACGGCGGTCACGTCTGCCCGCTGATCGTTATCGAGACCCGCCTCCCCGCGCTCTGGGTAGTAGGGCAGCTTCCCGAACACGTCGAGGACCTTCTCAGCGTCGGCGCGGGTCTTGTCGGCCAGCTTCTTGGTCGTCGCCTTAGACGGCCCCTGGCGCGGCTTGCTCGAGCCTGCAGGCCGGGGGCGATCGGTGAACTTGCCGTCCTCCCAGATCTGATTCTGAACGACCTTGCTGACCAGGAACCCCGTCGCCATCACCGTCAACGCGAGCGCGACCAAACCGGGCACGAGGTCGCGCCGGCTGAGGCCCAACGCAAACCCGGCCACGAACGCGCAGAGCACGCCGCCGATCAAGCCGGCGAAGTTCATCTGCATATTGAACTGAGCGCTCAGGAAGTAATAGAAGCCGATCCAGAGCAAGCTGAAGAACGCTGCGCTCCGGGCTGCGGGCTGCTCGAAGGTTCGCTTGACGGATCCCGTAATGCCCAGCAGAACGCCTGGGATCGCGCCCAGGAGGGCGAATCCGACCACAAAGGGCCCCGAGGTCGGCGCCTTGTACATGAACAGTTCGGCGATCGCCATTCCGCCGATTCCGGCGATCAGGATCAGAGGAATCGTGCGCAGCGAGCCGAGAATCCGCTCCATGGAGCCGCCCATTTCGAAGAGCAGATAGACCCCGACCAGCGCGGACAAGCCGTGGCGCGCAATGAACACCCCGCTCAGAAAGCGCCACCACTCCCCAGCGTCTCGGACCGCGCTGTAGAGGTAGCCGCCGTGAGCCAGGAACACGCTGTCGCCAAAGGGGTACTGGGGAATCCACTTCCCGGGGGTCGCCTGGACTTGGAGCAGGAACGCACCGGCGATCACAAGCACGCAGAGCAGCGTGACTTTCGTCTTGAGGATCCGACCCAGGCAGCCCTCGGCCTCTTCCTCTTCGGGAGCCTTGGCCTCTTCGGGAGCTTTGGCCTCTTCGGGAGCTTTGGCAGCCTCACCTGCGCCAGCCTCCCCTGCGGGCGCCTCGCCGGTTGCAGCCGCAGCGGCGGC
>JAESQQ010000030.1 GCA_016765095.1 Planctomycetota bacterium
GCCGCCGCCGCCGCCGCCGTGCGCGCCGCCGTGCCCTCGAGCCTGGGGCTTAAAGGCCTTGGCTGGCGGCATCAGGAGCTCGGCCCGATAGACCTGCGGGCTTCCGCCGCGTGAGCTCGACCAGAGAATGTGTTTCCCGTCGGGGCTGAACGCGGGGAGGCCGTCGAAGGCGGTGTGGTTGGTCAAGGCGACTTCGCTCGTGGTTCCGTCGGTCCGCACGAGGAACAAGTCGAAGTCGGTGTAGCTGCCCTTGGCCGTCGCGGCGTAGGCCGCGAACTTCCCGTTGGGGTGCATGAACGGCGCCCAGTTGATCCGTCGAGCGTGAGTCAACTGGCGAGTCTGCTTTCCGTCGAGCGAGGTCATGTAGACCTGCATGGTGCGCTCGCCCTTCTTCGACGCCCGATAGATCACCCACTTCCCGTCGCGGGAGAAGAAGGGGCCGCCGCAGTCGGTGCCCTTCCTTTGCACGAGGGGTCGCTGGTTGCCGCCGTCGTCGTCCATGAGGTAGATCGAGTCAGGCTGGTCCTTGCGGCGGGCCGTGAAGCAGATCGTCTTTCCGTCCGGCGCAAAGCTGCACTCCGCGTCGTAGCCCTTGGCCGTCGTGAGCTGCTTGACGATCTTGCCGGTCCGGAGGTCGGCCAAGAAAATGTCGAAGCTGTCGTCGTAGTCCCACTTGTACTTGCGCTTGGTCCGCGGCTTTTTGGGCGCCTTGTGGGTTCGGGTGTCGAGGTGACTGCTCGCGTAGATAAACAGATTGCGCTTGGTCGGGTGGAAGTAGGCGCAGGTCGTCTTGCCCTTCCCCGTGCTGACCATTCGGCGACCCGAGCCGTCGGCGTCCATCC
This sequence comes from Planctomycetota bacterium, assembly GCA_016765095.1. GTDB lineage: Bacteria > Planctomycetota > J058 > J058 > J058 > NORP233. The sequence goes on from JAESQQ010000030.1 coordinate 843, forward strand.
GGTAGATCTGGTAGTAGGGCTGCCCTCCGCGCTTGGCTTGGAACAGGATCTCGGCCCCGTCGGGGCTGTAGTAGGCCTCCCCTGCGCGCTCGTCCCCGAAGGTGAGCTGCTTGACGTTCTTGAGGTAGGGCTCGTCCGGGCGGTCCTGGGCGCTCGCGAGCGAGCCAGCCAAGAGGCAGAGGACGAAGGACGTGGAACGGATCATGGGTCCTCCCGCGCAAACTGCGCGGGGCCAGTCTATCCGTAACTTGGGGCCTTCCGTCCCTGACAATCCGGGCGCTGCCCCGGAGCTCGCGCGGCCTAACTCGCCCCTTTTCCCTCCGCCTATCAAGATCGGCCAGAGCCGCTAAACTCGCGGCCTGCGAGGTGAACATGAGCGAGACCCGGTCCTTCAAGCTCGACCCCCAAAAGCGCGTCCTGTACCTGACCAAGGACCCCGATCTGATTCGCAAACAGATCGCAGGGGAGCTGACGCTCACGATGGCCGACGTGGCGGTCGGGGACCTCCTCGACGACATCAACACCGACGTCATGACGCCAGCTTGGGTCTGCTTCGACTGGGAGCCGACCGAGATCGCCAAGAACGCCTACGCCGGCCTGATCGTGGACGGCGAGCGGCTGATCCCGCCCGGCGCCCTCTTCAACGCGAACTTCGAGGTGATCGTCTCAGGCATGCAGAAGGGCGTCGGCTCCTCGCGCGAGACGGCCGTTCAGTGCGAAAAATACAGCGGAATCAGGCTCGCTGTCGCAGCCAGCTTTGCCCCGATCCACGCCCGCAACAACATTAACTCGGGCGTCCTCATGGCCAACCACGAGCAGCTCGCGCGGCTCGAGAAGGGCGAGGAGCTCTCGATCGAGGAGCTCAGCGAGGGCCACGACCCGGTCACCCAACGGATCATTCAAATGGGGGGCCTGTTCCCCTTCTCCAAGGCGCTCGCCAAGGGGGAGGTCTCGGTCCCGCTCCCCTCTCACGAGGCTCGCCCTCAGACGATGTGCGAGAAGATCATTGCGAGCCACCTCGTGGACGCAGCCCCAGGCACGACGGTCCGCCCAGGCGACTCGGTCCTCGTTCAGGTGGATGGGGGCTACTCCCACGAGTTCACGACAGCCCAGGTCCACGCCTTCCTGACCGAGGAGTTTGGCGAGGACTACACGGTTCAGAACCCGCAGAAGTTTGCGGTCTTCGAGGACCACTTGATCTACGCCGACCACGTGGAGCGCTATCGCAAGTTCCTCCCCAAGATCGAGGTCCTGCGAGCCATGCAGCGAACCTTCCAGGAGAAGACGGGCGTCTTGGGCTTCAACGCCGTCGACGGCGTCTCGCCGGGAATCTGCCACCAGCTCGCCCGCGAGACGATCATTGAGCCGGGCGAAGTCGTGCTCGCCACCGATAGCCACACCTGCATGGGCGGCGGAAGCAACGCCTACGCCTACGGCGTCGGGACGACCGAATACGCAGCCCTCGTCCAGTCGGGCCTGGCGCCGATCGTCGTTCCCGAGTCGATCCGATTCGAGTTGACGGGCGAGCTCGGTCCGGGCGTGACGGCCAAGGACGTGATGCTCTATATCCTGATGACCTATGCCAAGCGGGAGGAGACCCTCAACCGCTGCATGGAGTTCACGGGTCCTGGACTGCGCTCTATGTCCATGGACGAGCGGGCGACGCTCGCGAACATGGCGACCGAGTGCACGGCCAAGACTGGGATCTGCGAGGCCGACGAGGCCACGATCGAGTGGATTCGAGCCCGTCGCCCCGAGCTGAGCGCCCGTGACCTCCGCGCCAAGCTGGTCGCCCCCGACGAGGGGGCCCACTACGAGGGCGGGTTCCACACCCTCGACTTGGGCACGATCGAGGCGATGGTCGCCCACCCCGGCGACCCCGATCGCGGGATCGCGTCCGACCCCAAGAACGGCGAGTTCATTCGCAACCTGGACTCGGTCGCGATCGACATTGCCTACGGCGGGTCCTGCACCGCGGGTAAGGAGGGGGACCTCGACCTCTACGTGCAGGTCATGCGCGAGGCGCTCGAAGCGGGCCGCAAGGTCAAGGACGGGGTCTCGTTCTATATCCAGTTCGGCTCGACGCGGGTTGAGAGCTACGCCCGCGCCAAGGGCTATCACGAGATCCTCGAGCAGGCGGGGGTCAAGATCATTCCCCCCGGCTGCGGGGCCTGCATTGGCTGCGGGCCTGGGGTCTCAGACGACTCCGAGCAAGTGACCGTGTCTGCGATCAATCGCAACTACAAAGGGCGCTCGGGTCCAGGTCGCTTGTATCTGGCCTCGCCCCTCACCGTCGCGGCCTCGGCCGTCACGGGGGTGATCACCGAGTTCAAGGCTGGGATGTTCCAGGAGACGGCGCAGGTCCACTAGGTGCCTCCCTGGTTGCAGTTTCTCCTCGGCCTAGCAGCGGCGCTGAACGTGGTCAGCTTCTTCGTCTACGGCTGGGACAAGCGCCAGGCTCGCCTCGATCGGCGTCGGATCCCTGAGAAGCACCTCTTGCTCCTGCTCTTGATCGGAGGCTGGGTTGGCGGCTGGTCCGGAATGCAGGTCTTCCGCCACAAGACGCGCAAGGCGTCCTTCCTGCTCCGAGCGATCCTCGCGACGCTGCCCTGGCTCGTCGTCGGAGGGCTGGTGATTCGCTCGGCGCTAGCCGGCGAGGGCTCGGGCTAGTTGTTGGTCGGCCCCAAGTTGGGGGGGCCTCCAAGGGCCGCGTCCTGGGTCACGCTGAAGCGACGCTGCATGAGCGGGACGCCGTCGCAGAGGACCTCGAAGGTGTAGGCCCCAAACTTCTGGAAGGGGAACCCGCGGATCTCGAACACCATGTCGACGACGGCGTTGGGGTTGTTGCTCGGGAACTCGACGTCGCCCGTCAGGCTGAGGAGGTCCGTCTGGTATTCGAGGTCGTAGCAGAGCCGCAGGACGATTGGGACCGTCCCCCGGCCGCTCGTGAAGCTCGCGAACGCACACATCTTGTCGTGACGGATCGGGACGCTCGCGCTCAGCACGCCGTTGAACATGCTGATCAGCGACTTGTTGCGCGTCCGAACGTCTTCGATCACGTGATCGCAGAGGAGGAGCGCAGAGCACTGAGGTTGGACGAATGATCGCTTTGCCACGCGGCCACCATACCCGGATCGCGCTGAGTTGACCCGCCGCTGGCACCTGAGCCAGGCCTGAGTCACCCTCTACCAGCCTGAGGCAGCGGAGGGCGCATGACCACGACCGACCGAGCGACCTAGTGCAGCCCGCCAGAAGTTCCGGTACGGGTGAATGTAGGGGCGGGGTTTACCCCCGCCC
>JAESQQ010000322.1 GCA_016765095.1 Planctomycetota bacterium
AAGTTGGGTGTCGAGAAGGGTCTTAGCTGCGTAGCAGGGCTCACCCCCGAGTCCAGCACGTCCTCTGAGGATCTAGTAAGCGGGAGCGCACGATCGGGAGCGGTCACTCTCGACCAGCTCTTCTGTCGGCAACACCCCTCCACGTGACCGCTCATGATCGTGAACTCCCGCTTAGGGGTGGCGGCGCGGAGGTGGGATCGGGCTCCGGCTTGCCCTCTGGTTCGGGTGGGGGAGCGGGGGTCGCGGGGAACACGATCGCAGCCAGCAAGAACGCGAGGCCGACCCCGAGCACGACTCCGCGGACACCAGTCGGCTCGGCAGCGGTCTTGCCGAGGTCGAGGAAAGCCGTCGTGCCTATGGCCGCGAGGCCGTTGCCGAGGTTGATCGCGGCGCCGTTGAGCCCAAACACAGCGCCTTGGCGGTCCTTGGCGTCGGCGTCGGCGAAGGCCGCCAGGATCACGGGGGGGAGCGCCATTCCGGCCATGGCCGGGAGCCCGAGCAGGAAGAACCCGACCGCCCAGCGGAGGGGAGCTGGGGTCTCGCTCGCGCCCAGCACGGAGAGTCCGCCGAGGACGAGCAGGGTCAGGGCGCCCGTGGCGGCTGCGGTCCGGATCTGGCCGCCCGAGCGGAGCCTGTGCGCGGTGACTGCGATCAGGGGGATCGTGACGAGCATTCCCACAAAGAGGCCGCTGTTGAGTCGTTCCGTCTCGGCTGCCGGCTCACGGAGGAGGGCCTCGGTGATGTAGGGCGCGGCGATCACGAGCGCGGCGAAGCCACCCTGGAGGAGGCCGTTTGCGATCAGGAACCGAAGCAGGCCGGGGACGGCCGCGACTTCCTTGAGCTCGCGGGCGTAACCGGCGAGCCCGCCCGGGGCAGGCTCGCCCTCTGGTTCTGCTTCCTTGAGGAGGAGGGTCGCGGGGAGGAGGGTCAGCCCGAGGCCCGCCAGCCCGACCCAGGCTAGGGCGCCATACCCGTAGCGCTCGATCAGACGCGGCCCGCCCATGAGCGCGCAGCCGAGGCCGACGAGCGCCAGGATCGCGCCGGTCAGGCTCATTCGGATGCGCGTCTTCTCGGTCGTCGCGAGCGAGGGGAGGAGGGTCAGGTAGGGCCCCGCGACCAGGGTGAAGGCCAGGCAATAGGCCGGGACGGCGATCCAGCTCGGGGCCCAGCCTTGCCAGGTCGCAATGAAGCTCAGCGCGAGCACGGGCAGGCTGAGGAGGATCACGGGCCGTCGGCGACCGAAGGGAGTTCGGAGGCGGTCGGAGATCTGGCCGACCCAGGGACTCGCGAGGGCCTGGAGCAGGAACCCGATCAGGAGGAAAACCCCAATGCCCTTGGCGGAGCCGAGCGCGCTCGCGGTCCCGCCGGGTGCTAGGCGGGCGTCGGGCGGCGCGTAGAAGTAGACGACCCACTGCTTGAAGAGCGTGTCGAGCAGGATGATCCCTAGGAAGCCGAGGGGATAGAGCTCGTTGCGGAGTCGAACGCCGCTCAAGAGGAGGCGGGCGCCTGGCTCGAGCCGTCGTCAGGGGACGAGTCAGCGGTCTCGGGGGCGTCGGCGGCGCCCTCTTCCTCTTTTTTCTTGCTGCCGAGGAGGAAGAACACCGCGAAGCAGCCTCCGGTAATGAACATGTCCGCCACGTTGAAAGTCGGCCAGGTAGCGGTGCCGAACTTCGACCGGGTGAAGTCGAACAGCCAGCCGCCCTGGGCGGCGTGCACGTCTATGAAGTCGCGCACGTAGCCGAAGACCATTCGGTCCCAGAAGTTGCCGCCGACGCCAGCGAGCACGAGGCCCATGATCAGCGCGGTTCGCACGACTTTCTCCTCGGCGACGTGCACGAAGTAGGGCAACCCGACAAAGGCCAGGATCGTCATTGCCATGAACAGGCCCTGCTGGCCTTCGAACATGCTGAACGCGGCGCCGTAATTGCGGGCGTGGGTCCAGGAGAACCACGAGAACACGACGTGGGTGTCGCGCACCTCGGGGAGGTGGTGGAAGGCGAACTCCTTGGTTCCGAGGTCGAGCAGGATTCCGAGCACAAACGCGAGCACGAACACTCCCCAGCGGAGAACGGGTCGGGTCGGGTTGGCGATAGGTTGGGGGTCTGGCTTTTGGTTGCTCATAGGAACCTGCGCGAGCGGTGCTCTCAAGGACGCGCGGCGCGGGGGGAAGGTTCGGTGTTCGACGCGCCGCTCACAAGGACCGGCGCGAGGCTCGAGTCGCTATTGGGGCTGCTCGTCGGAGAGGCGCCGGATCGAGGCGTCGAGGCGGTCGATCTCGGAGCTCGCGTTGCGCTGAGCTTCGGGGGTCCCGGTAGCGGCCAGGAGCTCGTCCTCGTAGAGCTGGCGAGCTTCGCGCAGGAAGGCCATTGCCTTGTCGTAGTGCATGGCCTTCTTCTCTTTGGTGAGCCGATTGACGCCGAGGCGGACTTCCTTGTGGGCCGCGTCTTCGAGGCGAATCGCGTCGTCCATGCAGGCCGGGCGGTCGGGGTGGTGCTCGACGTCGGCCCCGCCGGTGCTGGTGCAGCCGACAGAGACCAGGGCAAGAATGGCGATCAGGAACAGGCTGCGCACGAGGACCTCCTGGGAGGGCACGAGGGTATCGCGCCCTGCTCTCGGCCGAAAGGGTCGCCCGCGACGCTCGACAGGCTCCCCTTCTGCCTCGAGAGGGGTCGCATAGAATCAGCGCATGTTGCCTTGGATCCTTCTCAGCCTTTTCGCCTTGATCAGCACGCTCCTTGGCGCCGCGGCCGTCGGCGCCGAGATCTCCTCGCGTCGTGCTAAGGAGGCGGAGGCCCAAGCTCGGCTCGAAGACGGCCAGCGCCTGCTCGATCAGGGGCAACTCGAGGAAGCCTCGCTCGCCCTCGAGGCGTTGCGTCACGGGCCTCAGGCCGAGGCTCGCGATCTGGGGCTCGTGTTGCTGGGCGGGGTCCTCCAGGACTTGGGCCTCCCCAAGCGGGCGCTTGACGTCTACCAAGAGCACCAAGCCAACTACCCAGAGAGCGAGCGGGCCTCGACGGTCTCCGAGCGAATGGAGAGTCTGAGCGGGGAGGAGGCCTCGCCTTGGCAGCGGTTTCGGGCGCAGAAAGCGAGCGAGGGGGCCAGCCCTCAGCAGCGCTGGGCGAAGCTCCAGGAGGCCGCAGCCTTGGTCGCTGCGGACAAGCTCGCAGAGGTCCCAGAAGCCCTCGAGGATCTCGTCCGTCACCCTTCGCAGGCGGCACCAGCCCGGGCGGAGGGGCTGCTCTTGCTTGCGCTCGCTCACGACGGCCTTGGCCAGGCGGCGCTGGCCAAGCGACTCTACGGTCGCTTCCTGCGCGAGTATGCCGAGGGCGGCGACCTCAAGGCGCTCGACCTAGCCCAAGGCCGAGCGCTGCGCCTCCACGAGGATCGGAACGCGACGTTGGGGACCGAGGCGCTCAACGAGCTCGTCGGCGAGCTCGTCCTTCGCCTCCCAACAGCGACGACGGCGGAGGCTGCTCCGCTCGAGTCCGGGTCAGTCCGGGTCGAGGATCCCGAGGCGATTCCCTCCGCGCCGCGGATCGTCTCGGCGGCTCAGCTCAAGGCAGACCTTGGCCTCCTCGACACGGGGTCTCGGGTCGGGCCCTACGTGCTCGCCGAGAAGCTCGGCGAGGGGGGATTCGGCGAGGTCTATCGGGGCCTCCTTCCAGTCGCGATCAAGCTGGCTCGCTCGCCCGAGGACGTCGCGCGTCTGCAGCACTTCGCGGACATGCAGTCTCGAGTTTCGAGCGACCGGATTGTGCGGCCGCTCGCGCTCGATCTGGCCGCCGAGACGCCCTACGTCGTGATGGAGCTGGTCGAGGGCGCCACGCTCCGAGAGCTGCTCTTAGCGGGGAGGCTCGAGGTCGGCGCGGCGCTGAGCGTCTCGCTTGAGATCGCGCTCGCCCTCGCGGACACACACTCGGCCGGTCTCGCGCACCTCGACCTCAAGCCGGAGAACGTGCTGATTTCGCGGGAGGGCCAGGTCAAGCTGACTGACTTCGATCTCGCGCGGAGCGCAGAGTCGCCCGACGGGCTCAACCTCTCGCTCAGCTTCACCCAAGAGGTGCCGGCGGGCGGGACCTTGGCCTACATGTCGCCAGAGCAGCGAGCTGGGGGGGCGGCGGACGCTCGGAGCGACATTTACACCTTTGGGGTGTGCTTGTTCGAGGCGCTGACGGGGACTTTGCCTCAGCCAGGAGATCGACCCAGTCAATTCGTCGAAGGGCTCCCGCCTGAAGTCGACGCGCTCTTCGAGCGCTGCTTCGCGCGCCAAGAGCGACGCTACGCGAGCGCCCACGAGCTCGTGGCGGACCTCGAGCGAGCCTTGGCGAACTATGAAGGTCCGCGGATCTCGTTGAGCGAACTTGGCGCTCGGCTTCCCCGACCGGCCGCAGAGGAGCCGGTCACAGAGGAGGAGCCGGTCGTCGAGAAGGAGCCGGTCGTCGAGAAGGAGCCGGTCGTCGAGAAGGAACCGGCCGTCGAGGAGGAGCCGGCCGTCGAGGAGGAGCCAGCCGTCGAGGAGGAGCCGGTCGTCGAGGAGCCGGTCGTGGAGGACGAGGGCGAGCGCCTGAGCCTGGACGAGTTGATCTCTGAGCGCGCGGCTCGGGCCCGCGAGGCGAGCAGCGGCGAAGCGGTCACCGAGTAGCCGCTCGATTCCGGTCTGAGAACAGGCTAGTGCAGCTCGCCAGAAGTTCCGGTACGGGTAAATGTAGGGGCGGGGTTTACCCC
>JAESQQ010000323.1 GCA_016765095.1 Planctomycetota bacterium
CCGCGTGGGCGGCGGCGAGCCCCCGCGAGAGGTCTGCCACGAGCCGCACGCACTCGCGCAGCGGGAGCGCGCCGTCTCGAGCGAGACGCGAGGCGAGGGTCGGCCCGTCGACGTAGTCCATGACCAGATAGGGGTGCCCCTGATCGCGCCCCATGCCCCGCACCCGGACCAGATTCGGGTGAGACATTCGCTTCGCGGCGTCGCCCTCTCGCAGAAAACGCGCGACTTCGTCCTCGTCGCGAGCGTCGAGGAGGACCTTGATTGCGACGACCTCCGAGAGGTGCACGTCGCGGGCGCGGTAGACGACGCCGAACCCGCCGCGCGCGATCTCGCCGAGAACTTCGTATTGCCCGATCTGCATGGATCCCCTGCCGCGTAGCGCGCACTTCGACGCCGCTCCTCGCCGGACCGGCGCCAATCCTACTGCCTGCCTAGGTGAAGGGCCGCGCTCACTTGCCTGGCTTGGAGAGGGACTCGGCCCGCTTCCAGCGCTCCTCGAACCACTCCTGGGGCGCCTTCGCCCGGAGCTGCTCCAGGTCCGCCTTGGCCTGCTCACCTCGTCCCTGTCGAAGGGAAGTCTCGATCCGAGCTACGAGCACGACCGCGCAGCGAGGCGCGACTTCCAGGACCTCGTCCAGGATCTGCTTGGCCTCCTTGAGGTCTGCCTTGGCACCCCGCAGGGTCAAGGCCCGAGCGCGCACCGCGATCAGGAGCGGCTCGCTCTGAAGCGGAGGAGGAGCCTCCCCGCAGGCAGCAAGCGCAGCGTCCAGCTCGCCCGCGACCACGAGCGCCTCGACGAGACCCACGCGAGCCAGGAGGTTGCTCGGCTCGGCTTCCGCGAGACCGGACCAAGCCGAAGTCACGTCGAGCGCCGAGCGAGGCGTCCTCAGCAGGGTCAACGCAAGCAGCTCCTTCTGGTCACCGTGAGCGGCCAGCAGCACCTCTGCGGAGACTGGGTGGATCTGAAGCCTGACGGGCGGAGTCCCCGCCGCCGCGATCCAGGCCGCGTCAAACGTAGACGGACCGTGGCGGCTCTTCGCGGCTCGAGCCAACTCGATCTGGTGGCGCTCGGCGCGGGCCGGAGCGGGCCAAAGCTCATGACGAAAACGCTCGGCGACGCTCAGGAGACGGTGCCGACGAATGAAACGATCGAGCGCCCCACCCCGCAGCTCTCTCGCGAAGATCTTCTCCGCATCCTCCCAGCGACGCTGAATCGCCAACACGCGAGCCACCAAGACCCAAAATCTGCTTCGAGAGGCTGCCACAGCCTCTGGAGTGCCCCCAAAAGACGTCTGCCTCAGGTAGCCCGGGAACCGCTCCTCGAGCCGAACGAGGTATCGGTCGCTTCGCGCGCCCCGAGCCAGAACGTCTCCGAGCCCACGTGTGTCTCGTGTTCGACTCGCGAACTCGAACCATCTCGCCGTCACGAAGTAGGCCTTGCCGAGGACCAAGCCCTCTGCCGAGCCCTCGGCCAGAGAGTCGAATTCAGCGACCGCTTCGCGGTGCCTCCCCACCCATGAGAGAAGCCAGGCGTGTTCGATCTTGAGCAAGCGATCGCTCGGCGCGAAGCGAAGGCCGGCCGTGAGCGCCTTCTCAGCCCGCGCCAGCCAAGCCTCTCGACCCTCGACGCTCGGCCCCCGAGCCAACGCCTGGCAAAACCGTGACAGCATGTAGGGAAAAATGGGGTGCGCCGGCCAGCGAACCCCAAACGCGCGCGCCTCGCGCAGCGCGACCTGTCGATCCCCCGACTCGAAACGGAGGAACACGAGCTGGGCGGAGAGCCTGGGATTTGCGGGTGCGCGGTCGAGAGCCTCCTCGACGTCAGCCAGGGCGCTCTTGATCGACCAGTGTTCGAATCCGCGGTCGACGCGACAGATCGTCTTGAACAGCACGACCGCCGGATCCTGGGAATCTAAACCGTTAGCGCGAGGCAGGAACGAGGGGTCGAGGGGTCTGCTCGACATTCCCAGCCAGGCCACGTGGGACGCACGGCTCGTGCCCGACTCGACCGCCCGCCTGAACTCCTCGAACGCCGCACCCTTCAGACCCCGCTCGTAAAGCAGCCTCCCCCGCACGAAGTGAGCCCGAGCCGCCCCCTCGCCTTCGGCTTCGGGTCGATCGAAGTCGACTCGCGCGAGCAACTCTTCCGCGATCCTCAGCTCATGCCGCCGAACGTGCACGAGCGCCAATTCGAGGCGCGCGGCTTGGAGGCTATCGTCCGCCTGGAGCGCGAGTTCCAGAGTCACCCGAGCCAGCTCGAGACTTTGAGGCAGCTCACTCCTCGCTCTCCCCAGCAGCTCCCGAGCCTGCGCTCGCGCCTTGACCCCTCTCTTCCGGGTCGACGGCGTCGGGGTCGGCGACATGCGCGAAGGGGCCGGGCTCGCCACGGGCGTTGGAGTCAGCGGTCTCGGGCTGGCCTCGCTCGCGAACCACGCCAAGCCCAGCCCGACAGCGACAAGCGCCCCGAGCGCGACGGCCGCGCCGCAAGCGAAGAGGGCGATCACAAAGCCGCCCTGGCTTCGCTCGGGACGGACCGTTGGCTCCTCCCAGGTCTCGAGCGCATCGATTAAGGCTGCTGCGCTCGCGTAGCGCTTCTTGGAGTCGCGCTCCAGACAGCGGAGGCAGATCGCCTCCAGGCCGAGGTTCAGCCCCGGCCGAAGCGCGCTGGGCGGCTCGAGCGGCTGACGAAGAACCATGTCGAAAGTCGCCAACACCGAATCCCCCCGAAAGGGGGGGTGACCCGTCAAGCAGGCATAGAGAAGCCCCCCCAGTCCGTAGACGTCGGTCGCTGGCCCAAGTCGTCCCCGGTCACCCTCGACCTGCTCGGGCGCCATGTAAGCAGGCGTCCCCAGCAGCTGACCGGTCTGAGTCAGCGTCCGAGCGTCCTCGAGGCGCGCGAGTCCAAAGTCCGCCAGGAGCGGTCGACCGTCCTCGAGCAAGACGTTCTCTGGCTTGAGGTCCCGGTGGAGGACCCCAGCCTCGTGGGCGGCCTGAACGGCAGAGGCCACCTGCCTCAAGAGCACAACCGCCTCGTCCTCGTCTAGGGGCCCTTCCTTCGCCAGCCGAGCGCGAAGAGTCGGGCCCTTGACGAGGTCCATGACCAGATAGGGGCGACCCCCCTCATGCCCTGCCGTGTGGACCTTGATCACGTTGGGGTGAGACACACGCGCTGCGGCCTGACCTTCGCGGAGGAAGCGCTCGACCTCGTCGGGCTCGCGAATGTGGGAGAGGACTTTGATCGCGACTTCGCGTCCGACGCGGGGATCCCTGGCCCGATAGACGACGCCATACGCACCGCGAGCGATCTCCCCCAAGACCTCGTAGCCACCCAGCAGCACTATCTCCGCACTCCGCTCTGTCTCACCTGCCGAGCCCCCCCACGTCGCTGCTCTCTCTCCCCGCAAGTGCCCGCGGGGGAAAAGCCAAAACCAGAGCCGGAGTCACGAAGAACTCCGCCACGAGGGCCGAGAGCATGGTCACACAAAGCAAAGAGTGAGATCGTCATTACGCTCAGTAGGGCTTGCGCTGGAAAGGATAGCCCGGGAGTTCGAGGGGGCGCCGGGGGACGTCGCGCTTGACAGGTCGACAGGGGACGTTTGCGAGGAACAAGGCGCCGATCGAAGCCTGGAGCGAGCGGGCCTCGGGCTCCCCCTCGACCAAGGTCGGGATCACCTTCCCGCGAACACCGCCGGCCTTGAGCGCGTCGCGGATCCCCCGCCTCAGCACAGGGCGCGGCGCGATCTCGAGGAAGCGAGTGTGACCTGCGGCAACCAGCTCCTCGATCGCGGGGAAGAAGCGGACGGCCCCGCGAATGTTCCGCCACCAGTAGTCAGCGTCGAGCGCCTGCCCAGCCTCGAGCAGCGCGCCGGTCACCGTCGAGACGAAGGGCACGCGTGGCGCCGCGGTGCTGAGCGTCCCGAGGGACTCACGGAAGGGAGCCTCGGCGACGTCCATCAGCCGGCAGTGGAAGGGAACGCTGACGTCCAACACGCGAAAGAAAGTCGCGCCCTCCGCCAGGCGTTCGCCGAGCGCGGCGACCGCCTCGTGGGTTCCGGCGAGCGTGACCGCGCTCGGGCCATTGATCGCCGCGAGTTCGAGCCCGAACTCGTCCGCGAGCGGCTGGGTCTCTGCGGCCGAGAGCCCGAGCGCCGCCATGGCCCCCATGCCCTCCGCCAAGGCCTGGGCCTGGCTCCGGCAGACCACGACGCGGCAGCCCTCCTCCAAGCTAAGCGCCCCAGCACAGACGGCCCCCGCCAGCTCGCCAATGCTGTGGCCGACGACGACCGCCGGCTGGACGTGGTGCGCCTCGAGGATCGCGGCCAAGCCAAGCTGGAGCGCAAACAGGGCGGGCTGGGCGATCGCGGTCTCACCGATCCGCGAGCTGGCCTCGTCGCGGTTCAGCTCTTCGGTCAGGCTGCTGCCCGGCAACCAGCCCAGGTGCGAGAACTCAGCCTCGACCTCGAGGATCCGGGCCCTGTAGAGCGGTTCCTCGGCGAACAGCTCGCGCCCCATGGCATACCACTGGGGCCCTTGTCCGCTGAATACAAACACGAGCGGGAGCGGCTGTTCGCCGTCGGGGATCCGCGCCTTGCGCGCGGGCAGGGCCGGTGAGACAGGCGCGGGCGCGTCTGAGTCTGCGAAGGAACGCAACCCGACCACGACCTCTGCTGCGTCCCGACCGACTTGGGCGAGGCGAAAGGGAAACGCGCTCCGCTGGCGCCAAAGCGCGTCCGCGACGGACTCAAGCGCCGGAGCCTCCTCCTCGATCCAGCTCGCGAGGCGAGCCGCGCTGGCCCGGAGCGCCGTCTCGCACCGCGCCGAGACCCACAGGCAATGGGACCCCGCGCGCTCTTCGCTCGCCTGGGGAACGACTGGGGGTGGACTGGCGAGGACCAAGTGCCCGTTGGTCCCGCCGAACCCAAACGAGTTGACGCCACCGACCAGACGCCCCTCGGCGGGGAGCGCTTGGAGCGTGGTCGGGACCTCGAGCTTGAGGGCCTCGAAGGGAATCTCGGGATTGGGCGCTCGAAAGTTGAGGTTCGGATAGAGAGTCCGTCGCGAGAGGACCAAGATCAGCTTGAGGAGCCCGGCCATGCCGGCCCCGGTCTCGAGGTGGCCGAGGTTGCTCTTGACCGAGCCCAGATAGAGCGGCGTGTCTCCCTGCCGAGGCGCCCCGAGGACCGACCCGATCGCGCCAGCTTCGATCGGATCCCCGATCGCGGTCCCCGTTCCGTGGGCCTCGACGTAGTTGACTTGATCCGGCTCGACGCCCGCCTGGCCGTAAGCCTCGCGGAGCATGGCCTGCTGGGCCTCGCCGCTCGGCATGGTCATGCCTGGCGTCCGCCCGTCTTGGTTGAGGACCGTCGCGAGCACCAGGCCGTGGATTCGGAGGCCACACCGCTCGGCCTCGCTGAGCGGGACCAAGAGCGCCATGGCCGCGCCCTCGCTCCGGACGTAGCCGTTGGCGTGGTCCGAGAAGGCTCGGCACTCGCAGTCGGGAGAGAGGTAGCCGCCCTTGCTGAACCCCAGGCTCGACTCGGGGCGCAGGATCAGATTGACCCCACCCGCGAACGCGCGATCGGCGCTCCCGTCCCAGATCGAGCGACACGCCATGTGGAGCGCGACGAGCGCCGACGAACAAGCGGTGTCGACGGTCGCGCTCGGCCCGCGGAGGTCGAACATGAACGAGACCCGGTTCGAGATAATGCTCCCGGCCGCGCCCGTGTTGCTCGTCGGCCCGATCTGAACTCGCTCGGTCTGGATCGTGCCGTAGTCGTGGCTGCCCGCGCCCACGAACACCGACGTCCGGCTCCCGGCGAGGTCCGCGAGCGGGATCCCCGCGTCCTCGACCGCCTCGAAGCTCGTCTCGAGGATCAGTCGCTGCTGAGGGTCCATGCGAAGCGCTTCTTTGGGAGCGACCCCAAAGAACCCTGCGTCGAACGCGGACACGTTCTCCAAGAACCCACCACGCAACGCCTGGAGGTGCCCCCGCTTGTGGAAGTCGGGGTGATAGAGCCCGTCAGCGTCCCAGCGCTCCTCGGGGACCGGCACGATCCCTGAGCGCCCCTCGCGAAGGAGCGCCTCGAGGTCGGCTAGCGAGGCGACACCACCGGGCAACCGGCAGCCGACTCCAACAACGGCCAGAGGTTCCTGTCCCGACACGATCACTCCTCCGCCTGGCGGACGCGGGATCTTAGCCGACCCGCCGAGGCATGCTGACTCCACTCTCGACGCCAGCCCTCGCTTGGCTTCTCGACGAAGCCAATACCGGACTCGTTCTTCAGCTTTTTCATTGTCCGGCAGCGATGGTTGCGGGTGACGTTGCCGTGCGGGTCTCGCCACGGGCGCTCGATCCGATTGTGCTCGGGGCGACGGTCAAGTGCGCGGGAGGCTCCAGAGAGGCCGAGCGGCAAGGTCTGGGGGCTGGGCGGGGTACAGCACCTGACGTATCAAATCTCAAGATAAGAGCCCGTTTGTCTCGCCGAGACAGACGTCGGGCGGGGGTAAACCCCGCACCCTACAGATCGCACGGGGGCCCTCGGAGGAGGCCGAGTCTGCCCCTCCAATGTGCCCCTCCTAGGCG
>JAESQQ010000324.1 GCA_016765095.1 Planctomycetota bacterium
CGCGCCGGTGATCCAGCTCACTCCCCAGCTTCGGATCTTGGTCGCGATTCAGCCCGTCGATTTCAGAAAGGGAATTGACGGCCTATCCCGGGTGGTCCAGGACACCTTGGCCGCCGAGCCCTTCTCGGGCGCGGTCTTCGTTTTCCGCAATCGCCGGGTGTTACGCGTCACGTAGAAGGATGCGCGCCGGGCTGAGTAGCGTCGATCCCGAGGATGTCGTCCTCCTCCGCGCGTGACCGATCCGCATGCCTTGATCGTGCGAGTTCCGGCGAGCAGAGCGCGCGGCTAGCCTGGCGTGGTCGACGCCGAGAGGCGGTGCGGCCTCCGGAAACAAACAGGCGGCGAGGCTCAAAAGATCTTGCAGGATCGCCTCGCCGCCCACTGGTGCACTAGGTGCGGCGTGATCCTACAGACCCTCTCCTTCGTCGTCGACGCTCTGATCGAATACTCGACTCGACTTCCTTCCGTAGAAGAGCTTAGGCCGAGGGCTTGCCCCGGCTGCGGGCGGTTGGCGCGTGACGACCTGGGCGCTCCGCTCGCGATCGTTGGGCACGGGACTTACGGGCGACTCGTGCTCGGGCTGCGCTCGTCCGTCGTGGCTCAGCTCGTCGTCAAGATCCGGCGCTATCGGTGCCTCGAGTGCCGGCTCACCACGAGCGTCCTGCCTGACGTGATCTACCCGCGCCGGCTCTACGGCGCTTGGGCGATTCTCGAGGCCGTGTTGCTCTCGGTCGTGGTCGGGAAGACGGCGGGCGAGATCCGCCGCCTCTTCTCGGACGACGAGGTCGAGACGCCGGGCTGGCGAAGCCTGCGGCGCTGGCGGCGCGAGCTGGCCTGGCGACTCTGGGGCTGGGAGGCGAAAGCGATCGGCGTCTCGGGTCCCTGCGCCGACGAAGCCGACACGCGACGACGCCTGCGCCGGCTCCTCGTCCACGCGGGGGAGGAGTCGCTGAGGGTTGGCGCAGGAGCCCGAGCCGGCCCTCGACTCCTCTTCGGTCGCGTCCACACGCGCGATCGGACGTGGCAGACGGGGCACGCTCCGCGCGACTAACCACGAGCCCAACCGCCGTGCAGAGCAGGCGTTAGCTGCCCCACAGAGGCTGTCCACGGGGATCTCGAGCCCACTCACCGAGAGTCCCTGGTTGACCACGATAAGGAGGTGGCAGCCATGAATGACGACATGAGAGACAAGATCGCGCTCTTTCGCTACGGAGTGATCAGCGTGCTGGTGGGGCGCAAGCCCGCTCGCGGAGAGCGCAAGCGGACCCTGGAGAAGCTGGCGGAGGTGGTTTGGAAGACGCCTAGCGGCTTGGAGCGGCGCTTCGCCGCAGCGACGATTGGCGCCTGGCTCGACCGATACCGCCGCCATGGCTTCGAGGGCCTCAAGCCGAGGCTGCGCTCAGATCGAGGAAAGGTGCAAGCGCTGACGCCGGGACAGGTCGAGCTGATCTTGGAGCTCAAGCGCGAAGATCCGGGTCGGACTGCCAAGCTGATTCAGCGCGAGTTGGAGCTAGAGGGCCTGCTTCGCCCAGGCCAGGTCCACGTGACCACGATCCAGCGGCTGCTCCGGCGCCGAGGGCTCTCGGGGCCGCAGGTCGAGCTGGACCGACCTGCGCGCTATCGCTGGCGCGCGTCGCGCAGCAACGAGCTGTGGCAGGTCGACGCAGTCCACGGACCCCAGCTCTTCTGCCCGGGAGCGGGAAAGAAGGTGCGGGTGAAGATCTTCTCGCTCCTCTGCGATCGGAGCCGAGTGATCGTCTACTCGCAGGCCTTCTTCACGGAGACCCAGCAAGCCTTCCTGACGGTGCTCGCTGGCGCGGTCAAGCGGCGCGGGGTGCCGCACTCGATCCTGGCCGACAACCACGGGAGCTTTCGCGGCCAGGAGTCGAAGATCGCCTGCGCCCAGCTCGCGATCCGGCTCCTCTTCGCGCGCCCCTACGACGGGGCGTCGAAGGGAAAGATCGAGCGCTATCACCGCACGCTGCGGAGCCAGCTCCTCGACCGCCTCGACCTCGAAACGGTCACGACCATAGACCAGCTCAACGCGCGCCTCGCGGCCTGGGTCGAGGGCGAATACAACCGATCGCCGCACGCGGGGCTGGACGGGAAGACGCCGCTAGAGGTCTGGGAGGCCGACAGCAGCGAGGTCCGCTGGATCGACGACGAGGGCGAACTCGATCGCTGCTTTGTGGCCAGCGTGGAGCGCCGAGCGCTCAACGACTCGACCGTGCGAGTCGACGGTCGGGTCTATGAGGTGCCCACGCACCTCCGGCGCGAGAAGGTCAGGATCTCCTATCACCTGCTTAGGCCTGGGCGACTCTGGCGTGAGCTCGCGCAAACTCCGCAGCCGCTACGGGCTGACGAAGACCCCCTTCACCAAGGAGGTCCCGACGGACGAGCTCTACGAGCACGCGGGGCTCGAGAAGGCGATCGAGCAGGTCAAGGCGGCGCTCAAGGGCAGATCGTCCTGCGTGGTCACTGGCGAGGCCGGATCGGGGAAGACCTTCTGCTGGCGCGCCGTCGAAGCGAGCCTCCCGTCTGGGACGAGCCGGGTGACCTATATCCACAACTCGACGGTCAACCTGCGCGACTTCTATCGCCAGCTGGGGGCCGCGCTGGGGCTGGAGTCCAAGGCGACGCCCTCGGCCCTGTTTCGGACGATCACGGGTCACGTGGAGGAGATCGCGGCTCAGAAGATCAGGCCGGTGGTCGTGATCGACGAGGCGCACCTCATGCCGCTCGCGGTCCTGGGGCACCTGCACATACTGCTCAACTACCAGCGCGACTCGCGCTCGCTGCTCTCGCTGGTGCTGCTCGGGCTGCCAGCCCTGCGCGATCGGCTCCGGCGAAACACGCTCTCGTCGCTAGGCGCGCGGCTGCCCATGCGGATCCACCTCGAGCCGCTGGCGCCCGAGCAGGTCGGGGAATACCTGCGGCACCGCATGCGAATGGCGGGCTGCGCGCAGGAGGTCTTCGCCGAGGACTCGGTGCTCCTGGTCGCAGAGGCCACGGGTGGGGTCATGCGCAAGATCGACGTCCTGGCGTCGCGAACGCTCGAGGTCGCGTGTGAGGGCAAGAGCAAGCTGGTCGACGCGTCGGTCGTGGGGGAGGCGGTCGCGCTCTGCGCTGAGGTCCTTGCGTGAGCGAAATCGAGCCCTTGACCGTCGTGCAGGCCGCGGCGGTCGAGGGGAGTTCGGAGCTGGAGTGGCTCGTCGAAGGCCTGTGGGTCGCGGAAGGCGTCGGGATTGTGGGGGGCAACCCGAAGGCGGGGAAGACTTGGTTGGCTCTCGATCTCGCGCTCTCGGTCGCTTCGGGCACGCCCGCCCTGGGGGTCTATGCGATCCCCCGGGCGGGCCCCGTCCTCCTCTTTGCGGCGGAGGATCCGCCGGCGACGGTGCGTGCTCGACTGGAGGGGATAGCTGTCTCGCGTGGACTCACGCTGAAGAGCTTGCCGCTCCACGTGATCCTGGCCTCGAGCCTCAGGCTCGACCAGCTGAGAGATCAGGCACGGCTGGCGGAGGCCGTAGAGCGCTTTCGACCGAGGCTCTTGGTGCTCGATCCCTTCGTGCGCTTGCACCGGATCAACGAGAACTCGGCACAGGAGGTCTCAGGCGTCTTGGCCTACCTCCGCGACCTGCAGCGGCGCTGCCACGTCGCGGTCCTGGTCGTGCACCACGCCCGCAAAGCGGGCGCAGGCACGGCACAGGCCGGACTCAGCCTGCGTGGGTCAGGAGACTTCTACGCCTGGGGAGACGAACTGCTGCACATGCGTCGTCGGAAGACGGCTCTTGAGCTTGTGGTCGAGCACCGCTCCGCGGCCTCGCCTGAGCCTGTCCCCCTCGAGCTTCTGGCTGGGGAGGGAGAGCCCGTCCGCCTCGCAGTCGTCTCTGCGGCCGATAGCACCGAGCCGGGGGCCGCGCTCGCCGAGAGCGTGGTCGAGGTGCTGAAGGGCGCCGACGGCCCACTCACTCAGGAAGCGCTGCGAGTCCAGCTTCGCGTCCGCTGGACTCGACTTGCTGAGCCGCTGCGCGCGCTTGAGCGCGAAGGCCGCGTCGAGAAGACGGCGGGTGGCTACGCCCTGCGCGTGGCCGAGGGGCAAGAAGAGATCGCCTGGCGAAACGGAGTCGAGCTCTGCTGAGAAGCAACTCGGCGAGGGATAGTCAGGCCACGCGCGCCGAAGGCGCAGAGAGCCCCGGGCGGAGAACTCCGCTTGGGGCTCTCACTTTCCGGAACTGGCGATCGAGGTCATTCGGACGCGTGCCATGCCTCGAAAATCTCGGGGTCAGGGGCAGAGCCCCAGCGAGCTCAACGCTCGTGACGACTTGCGCGGCGAAGTCGTCCTCCCTCCCCTCCCGCCTATAGAGATGGGAGGGGAGGGAGGACGGAGCCCTCGTCATTTGTCCGCGCGGAGCGTGCAGCCACAAGCCGCGAATAGCGTGCTCGGTAACACCGGGCGACCGCGATCAAAGTGCTCGTCTACGACGGCCAGGGCTTCTGGCTCTGCCAGAAGAGGCTCTCCTCCGGGCGCTTCCGTCATTGGCCCCATTCTGACGACGCCGCCACACGCAAGGTCGCCGCTCACGAGCTGTCCGTCTTGCTCGTTGGCGGCGACTTCGAGGCGGTCAAGTCGCACCCCCTCTGGCGCTCGGTCGTCCCCAGGCCCTGACCTTCGTCGCAAATGCGCATCACCATTTTCCGGAA
>JAESQQ010000325.1 GCA_016765095.1 Planctomycetota bacterium
CAGCAACTTCGGCGGCCCACAGCCCGGCAGCAACTTCGGCGGCCCACAGCCCAACGGCAGCAACTTCGGCGGCCCACAGCCCGGCAGCAACTTCGGCGGCCCACAGCCCAACGGCAGCAACTTCGGCACGGCGCACTTCGCCGGGAGCGGCGCCCACGCTCTGGCGACCGCCCCCGGGGCCGGACCGGCCAAGGTGCTGCCCTCCAACATTTCCCCGGACGACCCAATCGCCCACGCCATGACGACCCGGACCAACAAGGACGGGACGGTCGAGACGGTGTTTGGGCCGTACGACATTCTTGGCGAGATCGCGCGCGGCGGAATGGGCATTGTCTATCGCGCCCGTCAGCGAAGCCTCAAGCGAATCGTGGCGCTCAAGGTCATGAAGGAGGGCGAGAACGCCTCGGAGAAGCAGATTCGCCGCTTCAAGCGCGAGACCGAGGCCGCAGCCCGCCTCCAGCACCCCAACATTGTCGCGGTGCACGAAGTTGGCTGCCACGAGGCCTTCCACTACTTCACGATGGACCTCATTGAGGGGGACCCCCTCGACGCGATCGTGAAGCGGAAGGAAAAGTTCCCAGTCCGCAAGGTGCTCGAAGTCGTCAAGGAGACGGCTCAGGCGATCCACTACGCCCACGGCAAGGGGATCATTCACCGTGACCTCAAGCCGGCCAACGTGCTCCTCGACACCGACGGACACCCCAAGGTCACCGACTTCGGCCTCGCCAAGCAAATCGACCACAAGTCCATGCTGACGCGAACGGGTGCCGTGGTCGGAACGCCGTTCTACATGCCGCCCGAGCAGGCTCGCGGCGACATCGACCTCGACCACCGGGCAGACGTCTACGCCCTGGGCGTCATCCTCTACGAGCTGCTGACGCTCAAGCTGCCTTTTCACGGCGAGACGACCATGGAGGTCTATCACAAGATCCTTGAGGAGGAGCCGCTCCCCCCCCGCAAGCATGACTCGCGCGTCGACCGCGACGTGAACACGATCGTGCTCAAGGCCATGGACAAGGACCCCACGCGTCGCTACCAGACCTCCCAGGACCTCGCCGAGGACATTCAGCGCTACCTCGACGGCGACCCGATCAAGGCTCGTCCCCTCGGCCCGATCGGGCGCCTGATCAAGAAGTCCCGCAAGAACATGCCCGTCGTGGTCGTGAGCTTGGTCGTCTGCCTCGCGGTGTTCTCGGCGGTCGGCCTGATCGTCTGGAAGACCCAACAGACAAACCAAGAGCGCTTCAACCAAGCCGCCAAGAACGAGTGGACCCAGTTCGAAGCAGAAGTCGAAAACCAGTGCATTAACGCACGCAGCCAGATCGGCTCAGCCCAAGCGCGCATGAAGGATCGCGATCCCCAGGGCGCCCTAGCTGACCTCGACGACGCGGAGCAGATCCTCCAGGACCTCGACAACCTCGTCCCCGACTTCACCAACTACAACACGCCTGACCAGATCAACGACCACTTCGTGGAGCGCAAGCCCGACCTCGACGCGATCATGCGCGCGGTGTGCCTCGAGCGCGGTCGAGCCTTGGCGGCCGCGAACACGGCCTCAGGCTACGCAGAGGCCCTTGACGCCCTCGACCGGGGCCTGGTCGAACACTGCGACCCCCCCCTGTGGGCAGCAGAGCCGACTGGAGACGAAGAGGAGATCGAGAAGGAGACCCTCGCGCGCGCCAAGTCCAGGACCAGCCAGGTCGAAGACAAGCGCCGCCTCCAACTCGAGGAAGGCAAAATCAAGGCGCTCCAAAACCGCTACTCCGACGCGCTCGCGATCTTCACCAAGATCCTCAAAGAAGACCCGCACTCGTCGGACGCGCGCCTCGAAATGGGCCGCGTCTACGACATGTCGGGCGATCGCCTCAAGGCTCTCGCCAGCTTCTCGGAGGTGATCGAGCAGGACAGCAAGACGCGACGAGCCTACCTCCTCCGCGGCGAGACCCGAATGACGCTCGGGCGCCATGCCGAGTCCCTCGAGGACTTCAACAAAGTCCTCGACCTCAAGGACGACAGCTTCGAGGGCTATATCTGGCAGGGGCGCGCCCACCAGGCGCTGGGTCACTACGGAGAGGCTCAGGAGAGCCTGACCGAGGCGATCGACATTCTCCCGAGCTTGCCCGACGGCTACCTCCACCGCGCGAACCTCCACTTTGCCCAGCGCAAGCTCCCCCAAGCGATCAAGGACTACGAAGTCGCGATCTCACGCTCAGCGCAGTGCTACGAGGCCTATCTCGGGCTCGGCCGAGCCCTGGAGTGGATCCTCGATTACCCCCGCGCTCAGCAGCAATATGAGGAGATCCTGGCCTCGACCGACCGCGAGGCCGAGAAGGTCAAAGCGCGTGCTCGGGCGGCCCTCGCTCAGCTCAATTTCGTGCGAGCCGACCCCTACGAGTGCCTGCTTGAAGTCGACGCCAAGGCCCGCCAGGAGAACGCGTCCGCGGACGGCGCCCTGGGCGCCCTCGCCGAACTGAAGCGGCTCAAGACCGAGAGCGCGAGCCTGATCAAGGACCGCCTCGCCCGCGCCCGGAGCGGGCTCGACGAAGCGATTCAGAGCCAACCAGACCTCGTCGAGGCGCGCCTCGCCCGAGCTCGACTGGCGCTTCGCGAGGGTGAGTTCAACGTCCTCCGAGAGCAGGTCGCCGAGGTCACCAAGCTCCTCGCCAACCGGCCTGAGGTCAAGTTCGCGCGTCCCGAAGATCGCCAAGCCAAGCGCGGCGGCGACGAGTGGGGCGACGAAGACGGCTGGGACGACGAGAACTCCTCGGGCTCGGTCTCTCGCTCGCGTGGCGACCTCCCCCTCGCGGAGGCTCATGCTCTCGCCGGAATGGCTTTCCTCGCCGAGGACAAACTGGGCGAAGCTCGCAAGCGCTTCAAGCTCTCCCTCCAGGCCGACTCAGGGAACGCCGTCGCGAAGGGCGGCCTGGGCCACGTCCTGGCCAAGGAGGAGGACGACGACGCCGCCGACTTGTTCGCGGACGCTCGCTCCCTCCAGCGTCAGACAAGCGACGAAGCGGGGCACTTCTATTCGGAGGGGCTCCGCTTCACCCAGCTCGCGACGCGCTCCAAGAAGCCTGAGTTCTACCTCCAGGCTCGCCAGTCCTTCGCTCGCTCTCGGGCCAGCAACCCGCTGCACGCTCAGGCTCTGATCGAGCGGGCCCGGCTCTGCGCGGGCTGGGGCGCCCACGACGTCGCGGTTCTCTGCGCCCAAGAGGCCGTCCTCGTAGACCCCTTCCTTCGGGAAGGCTACGAGCTGCTCGGGCTGCTCTTCACCCGCGACCTCCCCGCCGAGCGCGACCCCAAGACCCACCGCCCCGAGAACATTCTCGACGCACAGCGAGGGAAGGAAGAGTTCGATCACGCGATCAAGGTCGCAGGCGAGGGCAAGGACGCCGACGGCTACTACGGTCGCGCCTTGGCGCTCGTCCAGCTCGCAGGCGACGCCACGAGCGGGCCCCAGCTCGAGCAAGCCAAGAAAGACCTCGAGCAAGCGATCCTCCAGATCCCCAACGACTTCGCCCAAGCCGAGCCGGCCCAGATCAACCAAGCCATGGCCTACCTGCGCGAGTACGCCAAGGTCTGCAAGCTCATGGGCGACGACCAGGCCGCCAAAGAGGCGCTGGCCCGGGTCGACGGCGTGCACGAGAGGGCCATGGAAGCTGCGACCGAGCAGCTCCACGCCGGCCAGGCGCTGCGCGATCGGCTCAACTACTCCGAGGCGATCAAGCGCTTCGACCGCGCGATCGAGCTCAACCCGAAGTTCGACAAGGCCTACTACGACCGCGGGACCTGCTACCTCAAGATCGGCAACTTCGTCCCGGGGATCCTCGACTTCAGCCGCGCGCTAGAGCTCAACCCGCGAATCGCTGATCAGGTCTACAACAAGGTCTATCAGATCAGCTACGTCGTCGACCTCAACCGCGTGATCACCGAGCTCAACAAGATCGTCTCGGATCACCCCAACGTGAGCTACGTCGTGTTCCTGCGCGGCTTCTTCTACGTCGCGAAGACCGAGTTCAAGCAGGTCAGCCGCGAGGATCTTGAGCTGGGGATCGCCGACTTCGACCGGACCCTCGAGTTGAACGAGACCCACGTGACCGCGCTCCTCTATCGCGGCTTCATGTGGATGAAAATGGCGGGCCGCGAGTCGGACGTCAAGCAGCGCGACGCCAACTTCGACCGCGCCATGAAGGACTACAAGGACGCCCTGATCCTCGACCCAGAGTCGGGAATCAGCCACTACCTCCAGTCGCTCTGGTGGTCGACCCGCTCCGCCGAGGAGGGAATCGGCGAAGACCTGGTCCTAAAGCGACGCCGGGTGGCGCTCGACGAACTCAAGGCGTCTTTCGAGAGCGAGTTCAAGGGCTACGAGCGGATTCGGAACGAGAAGGGCTTCAACCCGATCCGAAACCTGCCTGAGTTCAAGAAGCTCATGTCGGGCAAGTAGGGGTTCGGTCGGGCCCTTCTTCTACGTGCCCTGCCCGTGCCCGTGCCCGATCTTCGTCGTGCTCGTGCTCGTGCTCGTGCTCGATCTGGACGGATCGGTGTCGAGGGCTGCCTTCGGAGGGTCGGGAGCGCTGGCTGTGTTTATGGGGCTGCGCCCAGAGTA
>JAESQQ010000031.1 GCA_016765095.1 Planctomycetota bacterium
AGGAGTGTGGTGTGCGCAAAATCGCGGCGATGACGTCGTCGCGCGTGCCGAAAAGCGGCCGTTCCAACTTGGTCGATGGGCAGTGTGCCAGCAGTGCCCGTACGGGACAAATGGCCACAGCTGCGTGCGTCGGCGGCAGTGGTTCGAGTCTGATCCAGTAGTCGCGGTGTCCGGGGATCCCCTTCACGAAGTGGATGTTCATCAGGATGACCGGCATCATTGAACCCGGGAACGGTGCCGTGCGAATTGCGGCCGATGTCAAGTCGATCTTGTTGTCGAATGTGCGGTACGCGGGGTGTGACGCCTCCGCGAGACGTAGCATTCCGTGGTACATCGTGCACAGCAGTGCGCGGTCCGCGGTGCTTGTTGCGCTGTGTGAGCACACGCGCAGCAGGGCAGCCGCTGGGAACGGCGGCTGTTGCGTCGCTGGTGCCTCGTGCGCCCAAAACAGGCGCTCCGCCGCGACGACCACGCTGCGAGTGCTGAGATTGCGCGGCGGCCGGTTGCCCTGTGCCCGCGCGAGCCATGAGATCAGTGGTCACAATCCGTACATATTTACTTACCCACTACTGGGGCTCCAGAGCTCATGTCACTACTTATCCTTACCGGTAAGTAAGGAAGATTTCCACTATTGATGACGTGGCACATCCTGTTATTATCGAGACGCAAAGGAACAACACAACGAACACAACGAAGTTACAGCTCGTCTCCACTCAAGAGTCCACTGTCGGTCATGTCAATGTCTTCGTATGCCCCGGCGTCCTGGTACACCTCCAGCATCCTGGCAGCCTCGGCCGTCTCCGCGGCCATGCTGTTGTTGTCGACGTCGCCGACGTCGTGGCAGGTCAGCAGCTTACGCGTCAGCTTGTAGTCAGACTTCGGCGGAAGCTTCTGCAAAATGATCTTGTCGACAATAGCACGGTTCGAGCCGATGATCACCAAGTTGGTGAGTGATTGGTCACTCAGACGCGCACGCTTCTTCGTCATCGTGTTGCCGCACAGTGAGAACGCGCGCTCGGCATCCGCGCTGCTGCATGCATGCGACAGGCAGTGCATCGCCAGCTGGTACATCAGCGGCAGGGTCTCCTTTCGAGCACGCCAGAAGTCAGCTGGATCTTCAGTCATCACGTGCGCCTTGCTGAGGCGGTCGTACTCCTCCATTTCCGCGCTGAGCGGATGCGCGCGCTGCGGCTCTTCAGCGGACTCGTGATATATCTGCCAGCGCAGCACAGCAGGCATCGAGCGCTGGCCGCTGTCCTCGCCAATCCTGGCGCGCTTATTCGGCGGTTCGCTGTCTCTGTAGTCGTCGCTGCTCCTGCTGCTGTCGTCGCCGAGCAGCTGCAGACGATCAGCAACATCTCGCAGCCACTGGTGTGCCACAACATACATGTTGCGCTCGCCGCCGAGGTCGTTCAGGTGCCCGCACAGCTGCGGCGTCAAATAGATGGCCAGCACGCTCTGCCGCATCATCTGAGCAGCATCGACGTGCGACATGCGGCGACGTGCCTCGCCCTTCACCTCGTCGAGGTACTGCAGCACGCTGGGATGCGTGCGCTGGCCGCGCTCAGGTTCTGTGCGATACAAGTGCAGCAGAGAGACATAGAACGTCGCGCCGCTGAACAGATTTGCCTCCTGCACTGCAGTGGTGATCTCGTTCAGCTTCCCAGCACGTCGATGAAGTCAATCAGGATGTCCTTGCGCCCGGGCTGCATGATCCCGGTCAGCAGATCCAGCATCTCAGCCGCCTTCCGCTTCGCCGCGCCCTTCTGCCGCTGCACCAAGTCTGCCAGCACATCAGCGGCCGGCTTGCTCAGGCGAAGCAGCCTCTTCAGCGACGAGTACGAGGCATTCCAGCGTGTCGGTAGCGCAGAGATCAGGCCGTACGCGGCAAATTGCGTCGCCTCTGACTGCAGCCCCTCCTGCTTCGCCTCTTTCTGCAACATCTCGCATGTAGCGCGCATGCCTGTCTGGGCAAGCACAGACCGCCCCATGAAGGCCACAATGCTGCTAGCTTCGTCCAGCAGCTTCGATAGCGGCTCCAGACCAACGCTCGCCTTACCGGATTGAGAGTTCAAGCCCAGCGGCTGTCTGATGCACAATTGCAGCACATGCGCGATGCATGGCGTCGCACGCTTGGCATCAGCGCCAACCCAGGTCTCTCCTGCAGTCTTCATCGCCTTCTGCTGCGTCTTTGCGGTGTCTCCGACCAGGCTGACCAGCCTCTTCGGGTCAAGGCCGTACGCATTGAACGTGCGCAGCAAGCAGCCCTTCAGCACGATCGCGGAATGCTGATCCGGCAGCGCATGCAGGTCCAGGATGCCGCTGCGGTACTCGAAATTCTCGTCCACGAAGTTGACACATACGACAAAGTAGCCAACACCGTTGATGCCCGTCCAGCCGTCACTGCTGATGCTGTAGCCACGCGCCTGCCTCACCAGTTCGCCCAGCTCGTCGCGAACGGCATCAGCGAGCTTCACCGAGCGGTCGCTCAGCGTGGTGGCACACGGCAGCTCGTGGCCAGCCGAGACAAAGGAGAAGAACGCACGGAAGTCCGGGTCACCAAACGCGCCCAGCGGCTTGCCCTTCGCCGCCATCCAGCGCAGCGCCAGCATCGTGCAGACATCGTGGTTGTTGGCACTCCAGCGACGTGGGTTCAGCTCCTCGTTCGCGCGCGGCTGCCACTTCTTGCATGTCTCGAGGAACGTCCGGTACTCCTGCTGGTGCAACGTCTTCAAGTGCTTGATCAGGTTGCTGACGTTCTCCTGGTCTCCGCCATTGACCACGATCTTGCACACGGTGCACAGCGCATGGCGGAAGTCGAATGCGCCCTCGGCCTGCCGCCTGACCAGCGTGGCGCCGCTCTTGACGATGCTGCGTATCGACTCCGTGGTGTACTTGCGCACCTTCAGCAGCCCGCGATGGATCACGTCGCCGCTCTGCGACTTGCGCTCGATGAAGAACTCGCGGTCCCTCGAACCCTTGCCCTTCAGCAGGGCAGTGGCCGGCAGATGCGCATACTCAGCTTCACCACGCTGCTGAGCAGCCTGATCCGGAGGGTCAACGAGGACAGGATCGTCTTGCGACATAACCAGCGCAAACAAGGCGACTGAATGCCTAAATTTCCCGCGCAAATTTCCCGCCAACGCCAGTAGTGATGCAGTAGTGGAATAGTGCACTATTTGCCCGAGCCACTTGCATATTTATCCTTATCGGCCGATAGTTGATAAGTAGGGTAAATATGCAAAAGTAAGTACGGATTGAGACCACTGGTCGGCAGGTTCTCCTCGCGCCGGTTCAGGCCAGCCAGGTTTATGTACGTGGAAA
>JAESQQ010000326.1 GCA_016765095.1 Planctomycetota bacterium
CCACGTCGCAACCGATGACGCTGATGGGACTTACGCGTGCGGCGAGCTGTCATTCAGCTCAACTGCACCCAAAGGGTCTTAGCTGCGTAGCAGGGCTCTCCCGAGTCCAGCACGTCCTCTTAGGAACTAGTAAACGGGAGCGCACGATCGGGAGTGGTCACTGTCGGCCAGCCTCTCTCTCGGCAACAAGCCTCCATGTGACCGCTCATGATCGTGAACTCCCGTTTAGTCGACACGCGCGACGCGGACCCGAGGCTTGCGGAGGGTCCTTTGGCGGGTCGTGATCACGAGCTGATCGCCGCACCAATCAACGTCATGGATTCGGCCCCAAGAGTCGGTGTCGTTGAAGATCGTCCAGGGGCGCAGCGGAGTGCTCGAGGTGAAGTCAAGCTTGGCTGCGTCGATCATGTAGACCGACTTCGCCGTCCAGTAGGCGACCGCCTCTAGTTGTCCCCAGCGGACGCCTAGGACGTCTACCCTTGAGATCCCCGTCGGGAGAACGAGCGTCTCGGTGTTTCCCTCGAGGTGGCGGACGTAGGCGACCGAGTTTCCGACCCAGGCTACGAACCTTCCCGTGGGGGCGAGCCCTGCCGCGTCGGGGTCGTCGGGACGACGCGCTGCGAGGGGGGTGGGGGAGTTGACAGGGGTCCGTCCGTCGAGCAGTACGCTCTGGAGCTCGTTGGGCGCGATCACGAGCGCGAGCGGAGGATCTCCTCGGCAGAGGCTGAGCGAGTAGCGCTCGGCGACTGGGCACTCACTCAGCTTCTCGAGGGGGGCCGCACTCCAGGTCTCGATTCGGTTGCGGCGCTCGATCACGAAGCGCTGTGGGCCCAAGCTGTGGAGGCGGAACACGCTCTCTCCTCGCGGACTGGGCGAGACGTAGGTCGTCGCCTGCGCGGCGAAGCTGAGCTTGCTGACCTTCGTCCCGTCGCAGATCAGGAGTCCGTCTTCGAGCCAGGCCAGGCTGGGGGCCAGGGCCCGGACCGGAGCCAGCTTGAGGGCGGCCAGCTCGTGCTGCTTGGCGCGACCCTGGTGCAAGTCGAAGAGCACGAGCCGCGCCTGGGTCGGCCCCGCGAGCAGGACGGCCAGCCCGTAGCCGTCTGAGGACCAAGCCGCAGCGAGCGGGGCCCCGTCAGCGCTCGCGACTTGGCGATCACCGAGGTAGAGGTAGACCCCGCTTCGAGCCAAGACGGCGAGCCCGTTGCCCGTCGGGGCCGGTAGGACCCGCTGCCCTCGACCTTGCCAGAGCTCGACTTGACCGTTGGGTCCGTCAATGATCGTCCGCTCGACCTCTAGCTCGGCGGGAGCTTCGAGCGGTCCCGAGACGTAGCCGGGGCCTTCGACCAAGCGAGCAGAGCGGTCGCCCTGCTGCGGCTCGAACACGAGCCCAAATCGTCTCCCGGCGTCGCTCACGACTTCAGTCCAGGTTCGGTCACGCCAGGACGCGCGGAACAGGACGTGGTGCTTCGCGCGCGACGGGAGCTCGATCGGCTGACCCGCTGCGGTCGCGAGGTCGCGGGTCAGCTCCTCGAGAGTCGCGGCCTTGACCTCGACCTGGAACAAGGGCTCGCCCGGGGCGTCGCGGTGGTGAGGGGAGCGAGCCAGGGGAGGGAGGATCGTCTGCTCCTCGACGCGAGGCCCGAAGGCCGCCGCCGCCAGGACTCCGCCAGACGCGACGGCCAGGAGGAGCCAGGGCCAACGCTTGGGTGGGATCGGCTCGGGGGGTCGGGGCTCGGGGACGGCCCGGGGGAGGACGACCCGCTGTTCGCCACAGCCCATCACGCTGCAGCGGCCGTACTCGTCGAAGCAGTCGGAGTGGTGCGGAGCCAGGCAAGAGGCGCAATAGACCGCGTTCCGGCGGATCAATCCGCCCCGACAGAAGCTACAGGCGAGGTGAATCACCGCTTCGAGGCTCGCGCCCCGCACGGGGTCGTCTCCACCCGCGCGCTCGATTCGGGCCCGGATCGCGTTCCAAACTTGGGCTGGAGGGGCTTGGGCGGGCGCGTTGACTTCTTCGAGACAGAACGCGGTGTCTTGGCGCGCGGCTCGGCAGGCCGCGCAGCTCATGAGGTGGTCCTCGACGAGCGCCCCTTCGTTCCCGTCGAGGGCGCCGAGGAGGTGGGCGGTCAGGAGCGCGTCGACGGCTTGGCAGGCTTTCACAACCCCTCCTCTGCTCGAGGGTGGTGCTTGCGCAGCGCCTCCTGAAATCGGCGGCCAGCGGCCCCGACTCGGTTTTGTGCGGTTCGGGACGAGCAGTCGACGACCTCGCCGATCTGGCGGAAGGTCAGGTCGCGGTAGTGGCGAAGGAGGAGCAGTGAGCGGTCGTCTGGCGTGTGGCGCTCGAGGGCGGCGTTGACCATTTGCCGCCGCTCCGCTCCTTCGGCGGACTCGCTCACGCCCGGACCGACGCGCTCCTCCGGCAGCTCGCTCGCTCGTCGTTCCTCGAGCCGCTTGATCTTCCGCTCGACTCGAAACGCGTCGATCGCGACGTAGCGCGCGATCTGGAGCAGCCAGGCGCCCAGCTCGCGGCGCTGATCAAAGCGATCCAGGCTGCGATAAACGCGGAGGAAGGTCTCCTGGAGTGCGTCCTCGGCCGCGCTCCGGCTGTGGGTCAGCTTGAGGAGGAAACCGAACACGCGGGGAGAGTGCCGCTCGTAGAGCGAGGCGAAGGCCTCGTCCTTGTCTTGGCCTGCCTGGAGGCAGCGGGACACCAACTGGCGGTTTTGCGCCGAGTCCTCAGGGGAGTGGCCCCGCGAGTGGCCCAAAGAGGGATCGGTTGGAGTTGATTCTTGCCCAGGGGAAGGTCGCTCGTGATTCCGGGTCACGTACACATCTCGTTTACGAACCCCGCCAGCACCTAGGAAACGCAAATCTGAAATCCCTCACGCGACCCTGCCACAATACCTCTGGTGATTCCCCTTCCCATTGACGCTCATCTCGACGAACTCGTGCGCCTAACTCAGCGAGATCACGGCCTCGTGCTTCAAGCAGAGCCGGGAGCTGGCAAGACGACTCGCTTCCCCCCGGCCCTGCTCGAGGCGGTCTCGGGCGAGGTCTGGGTCCTCGAGCCTCGCCGGTTGGCCGCCCGGCTGGCTGCGATTCGGGTCGCCGCCGAGCGGGGAGAGGCGGTCGGCGGCACCGTCGGCTACGAGGTTCGCTTCGATCGTCGGGTGGGCCCCAAGACTCGCCTCCGGTTTCTGACCGAGGGCGTGCTGACCCGCCGCTTGGCCAGCGGGGGCAAGGCTCTGGCCGGCGTCAGCGCGGTCGTCCTCGACGAGTTCCACGAGCGCCACCTCGACACGGACCTCGCGCTCGTGCTCCTCGAGCGCCTTCGCCGGCTCGAGCGACCTGATCTGCTGATTGTCCTCATGTCGGCCACGATCGAGGCGGTTCCCTTGGCTGCCTACCTGGAGGCGTCCGCTCGCGAAATCCCCGGCCGTGTTCACCCGGTCCGGATCGACTTCGCCCGGACCGTGGATCGGCGCCGCCTTGAGGATCGAGTGCACGGCGCGGTGGACGAGCTCTTAGAGGAGGGCCTCGAAGGCCACATCCTCTGTTTCTTGCCGGGAGTCGGGGAGATTTCCCGCAGCGAGCGCGCGCTGAGCGGCCTAGCGCGGCGCGAGGGCCTCGACGTGTTCCCCCTTCACGGGCGGCTCGAGGCTCGCGACGTGGATGCGGCGCTCAAGCCCGGCGGGC
>JAESQQ010000327.1 GCA_016765095.1 Planctomycetota bacterium
CACCCACCCAACAGAACGGCGTCGCCTGAAGGGAAGTCGATTTCCAGGGGACGCGATGTCGCAAAGAGAAGACGGCGGATGACCTGTGGGAGCAGTTCTTGAGCGTCCCTGCTGTTCGCCCACTGGTTGAGGTCTGTCCCGTCCACGTGGATTGGAGAACTCACGATGTCGGCCTTCTTCTTGGCGACCTTCTTCTTGGTGACCTTCTTCTTGGTGACCTTCTTCTTGGCGACCTTCTTCTTGGCGACCTTCTTCTTGGCGGTCTTCTTCTTGGCGGCCTTCTTCTCTGTCATGCCCGTCATCCTCGCCCGGCCCACGAGGCACTTCAACTCGTTCCCTCACCCTGCACCTACGCGACCGCAACCAGGTCCTCTGGCTCCAGCCGAACCACATGGCTTGGTGGACAAAGCGTCACGAGGGAACCCGGCTAGAGTGCCAGGTCAGCCGCGGTCAGAACGAGGATTCCGGGTTGTGCCATAAGGTTGCTCCCCGCCCGAGGAGCTCTGCATTCGAAAACGCGACCTCTTGGGTAACCCCCAAGAGGTCCGTTGCTTGTACGGTCGCATCAATGAACCGGTGCACCGACCGCTTGCGCCCTTCTCTGGGCGGTAGCGTCTCGTAGCGAAGGTCGATCCGCTTGATCGCCCGCTCGAAGAACGCCCGACGCTGCTCCAGGGTCGACTCCTTGCCCAGGTTCTTGAGCATTTGAAGCAGCCGGAGGCCGTCCTCGGCCACCTCCTCCAGGTTCTGGTGCTGAAGCCGCCGCTCCTCCTCGCGGCCGTCGTCCTTCGCCAGCTCGTGCTCGATCTCGACCCGGCGCCGCTCCCACTTGCCAATCTGCTCGGCGATCTTGGGCGCGAACTCGGGCCCCACGATCCCCATGTTCTCGATCGCCTGCTGGATCTTCTCGCCGAGGCCCTTCTTCTCGAGGCGTAGCCGTTTGCGGTCGAGCCCCACCGGCTTGGTCGCGAACCGGATCTCCAGTCTCTCGAGGAGCCGCTTGCGGATCTCCTCCTCAGGCACTTCGTCCGTGAAGAACTCGCCGAGGCGCTCGAAATAGGCGTCCTTGAGCTGGAACAGGAGGGCCCACTCGAAGAGCTCGGCGTCCATGGCGTTGGGCGCACACTCCTTGGCCTTCTCGTAGCTCGAACAGGAGTAGCGCCGGTAGGTGAACTGCTTGGCCTTCAGCCGGCGCCCATACATAGGCCCCTGGCAGCAGGCGCAGAAGGCGATCCCCGAGAGCGGATACGGCGAGGCCTGGCCGCGCCTCCGACCGCGCTGGCTGCTCCTCTTCTTCATGATCTCGCGGGCCTTCTCGAAGGTCGAACGCTCGACGATGGCCTCGTGATGGTTTTCGATCCGGATCCAGTCGCTCGGATCGTTGGCGAGGAAATTCGTCTTCCGCCGCCGCGAGGAGAGCTGCCGGCTTGGGTGCGCCTTCTTCTGCGGCGTGATCTTCCCGGCCACCACCCGGAAGAAGCGCGAGCTGCTCTCGCGGTTCCAGATCAAGTCTCCGACGTAGATCGGGTTCACGAGCATGTCGCGAATCGTCCCGCCCACCCAGCGCCCTCCGTTGGGCGAAGGGATCCCGTCGTCGTTGAGCTGCTTCGCAACGTTCGCGAAGCCGCTTCCCGTCGTGGTGTAGAGCTCGAAGATCCGCTCGACGACCTCGACCTCCGTCGGATCGCCGAGGACCCAGCGCACTCGCTCCTCGCTCAGCTTGCGGTGCTTCGTCCTGCGCCGAACGATCCGCACCTCGCCCCCCGAGTCGGTGACCTCCTTGGCGTAGCCATACGACACCTTCCCGCCTGGGACCTCGCCCGCAGTCACACGCTGGAGCAGCCCGCGGAGCGTGTCCGCCGACAGGTCCTTGAGGTATTGCCCGTTCTTGTGGTGCTCCATGAGCCCCATCATTGCGTCGACGAGCACGTTGCCCGACGCCTGGGTCCCGTGGAGGAAGTGGATATCCCAGCCCATCTCCTCGATCTTCAGTTCGAGGGCGATCCCCTGCCGTGGATCTGCGGGGCGAGCCAAGCGGCTGCGGTGCCAGGCAACGAGCGTTCCCTTCTCGGGGCTCGACTGAAGGAAGGCGAGCAGCGCCCGGATCCCAGGCCGATCGAGCTCGCTTCCCGAAACGCCCTCGTCGCGGAAGATCTGGATCAGCTCGTGGCCCGTCTCTTCGCCCCAGGCCCGGACCTCGGCCTCCTGGTCCGCGATCGAGTTCTCCTGCATGTCGGTCGAGCAGCGAACCAGCCCGACCGCGACTTTCCGCATCTCTTCTTCAGCCTGCTTCACGGCGTTCCTCCGTCCCGGGGCATTGGACATTACCTCGGTCTTGGCGAGCCAGCCACATGCTGGCCAGGAGGTCGACGAAGGCGTCCAGGGGGTCCTCGGAGCCGTCGTTGGCGACCCACACGATCTTGATCCTGCTGGCGATCTCGGCGGCACGGGCCTCGTCACCCTCCAACTCGCGCCTGGGCGTGGGGGTAGGCTCAGTGGGCATCAGCAAACAACTCCGTGGATTTGGGCGCCTGGCCAACCAGCCGCTCCGCGCTTAGGTGCAGGACCGAGCGCCGTGCCCCGCCCAAGGTCACGCGTGTGCACGCCGTCTCGCGCCCCTTGCCTGCAGTGGTCTTGAGGTGGCCCGTTTCGAGCAGCCGGCGCCGCAGGCTGCGGGGCGAGAGTGGGAAGCCCTCCTCCCCAGCAGCCCGCTGGACGAGGACCTGGATCGCGCTGGGCTCGAGGTAAAGGTCGTCGTCGTTCACCCAGCCGATTCGTTCCCCGGTGGCGTTCCAGTAGGGGGCGTCCTCTGAGGCCCCTGGCTTCCAGGACTCACGCTCTGGCCTCCCTTCAGTAGCGAGCCGCCAGCCCCAAGCCAAGGGGTTGTCAGCAGGGACCTTCCCGTCACGCCCCGCCACGTGAGCCCGGCCGCTGGCGAGGGACGAGGAGACCAGCTCGAAGAAGCGGCGGACCGGGTCGGCCTCGCGCTGGTTCTGGACCTGGTACCCGAGCGCTTCGAGGAGCGCAGCCCGCGCCACGCCCAGAAACGCTTCCGCCGCGGCCGGCGAGTAGAGCCCCGACTCCTGAACAAAGCGCGCGAAGGCTCTGAGGCCCAGGTAGAGGTTCGCACCCACGTCCGCCAGCCGCCGGTGCGCGTTGTCGCGAGTGAACTCGGCGCGCACCTTCGCGACCTCGGCTCGCAATCCCGCCTGGACTCGGCCGTAGTTCGGCGCGAGCCAGCGGAGGAACGCGGACATCGCCTTGGCGTAGAGCCCGGCGTCCGCGTCTGCCTGGCAGCGGGTCAGCCGTTCGCGATCCACGTCGCCGGGACCGACGGGGAGCATCAGCATGCGCGCCGTGAGCGACTCCCCCCGTGGCAGCTCCTCTCCCGTGCACAGCACCAGCGCGCGCGAGCGCTTGACCGGCCGCAGCGTCGCGTCGGCTCGCATCCGCTGCCGGCCTGCCCGATTCCCCTGCCCGCGAACCACGCGGTCGACGTCCCGGTGACTCCGCGCCTTGTCGTGCGCGCTGCCCGTGGGAATGAAATCGTCGATCACGAACAAGGCGTTCTTGGCGAGGAACAGCGCCCCCTCCAAGGCGTTGGCGCTGCTCGACCAGGAGCCGGGGAGGTTCTGGAAGTGCAGTCCCGCGCCGAAATGCTGCTGCACGAGCGCCGCGAGGCACGACTTGTGAAAGCCCGATCCGCCATAGAGGAAGGCCGTCAGGTCGACCTCCCCCTGCACGGCGCGATACGGAAGCGCGAGCAGCGGGATCGTGAGTCGCTTCGGACCGAGCTCCAGGAAGCGCAGGCAGGCCTGCAGCGCCTCGACCAGCTCGTCGCCCTCGGGCGCCTCCGGGAGCTCGAAGCGACTCAGCGGGTCGTCCAGTCGTACCCTCACGTCAGCCACCGCACCTGACTCCCCGATTGCGCCTCCTCCGTGCAAGTAGACCCAGCGGTCCTCGACTTTTCGCCAGCCCAAGTGCGTGAACACCCGCTGCTGCGGCGGGGTCCCCGAGAGGACCTGGATCCCGTGGCGAGTCCGCTCTTGGATCACTTTGCCCGGCTCAAGGGTCGCCCCCGCGCCCAGGTGCTCGAGCACCCAGCCCATTCCTCCGAACTGCGACGCCGGAATCTGGAGCACACGGGTCCCTTGCCCGAGCTTGGCGGTGATCTCGAAGAAGCGCCGCTCCTCGGCCCCGTCGTCCTCGGAGACATCCGCGGTGATTCGCGCGCTGAAGTTCGCCAACGGCACGTCCTCGTAAGCGGGCCGCCCGTCTTTGTCGAAGCGCTCCTTCACCCACACCAGGCCTGTCCGGTCCTCCCGATACGGCCACACCGTGACCTTGGGCCCTCGCTCGTCCTGACCCGGCTTGCTGGCCTTCGGCGGCGCGGAGCCAGCCTGGGGCAACTCCGACTTGAGGGCGCCGACGCCGTAGCCCGTGGCCTTGGCGAGGAGCTTGGCGATCTGGCTCCGTTCGCGTCCAGCGCTCGGGCCGCGCAGCTCCGCCACCACCTCGCCCACCTCGCGCACGGCCCGGTCCTTCTCCGGGTCCGAACTCCCAGGTGCGATCTTCGCCAACGCACGCTCCGCTCGGTAGCGAGCGGAGCCGATCGCCTTGGCCACGTGACGGCGCCAGCCCTCGATCCCCTCGCGCAGGACGAACTCGTCCGGGTCGAGCCGGTCAGGGAGCGTGGGCGCGACGTAGGCCGCGATCCCAGCCGCACTGAGCGCGCGCAGGCAAGAGAGCGTCCCCTTCTCCCCCGCCCCGTCTGGGTCGAGGCAGATCGTCACCGAGCTGACCTGGTGCCGAGTCAGCGTCGCGACCTGAGCCTTTGAGAGCTGTGCACCTACGCAGGCCACGACGCGAGCGTCCCCAAGGGCCTGGAGGACTGCGCCGTCCAGGACGCCCTCGACCAGCACCAGGTCTCGCTCGCCGGCGGCGCGGGCCCGATCGAAATAGAGGGGAGAGCGCTTGGTGCCCACGCCGGGCAGGGCGAGCGTCTTGGAACGCCCGTCCGGTGGCTGCTTGGCCGGCCAGCGAAAGTAGAGGGTGAGCGGGCGACCCCAGTCGTCGAGCCATGGGAAGGACACGTGGCCCGAAAGCTGATCGCGAAGAAGCCCCGCGTCCTTCGCCGCGGCGTGGAGCTCCGGAGCGAGAGCCCGTCGGACCTCAGCAGGCGAGCTGTAGAATCCTAGCCCCAGCGCCTTGGCGGCTTGCTCGTCGAGCCCCCGCTTGGCCACGTAGGCCCGCGCAGCCGAGCCCACGGGGTTGCCATAAGCCTGCTGGGTGATCTTCGTCACCGCCTCGAGAGCCTCTCGCCGGGCTTCGGCCTGCTGAAAGGCTCGCAGCTCCTTAGGTGATACCCGGAGGTCGGGAAACGGCACACCAGCCAGCTCGCACAGCCTGCGTACAGCGGCGACGAAGCTGTCGCCGCGAGGTGGATGCCCGCCGCTGACGTGCGCCAGCCAGGTCCTCGACTCACCGCCATGGGCGTAGAAGCCGAAGGGGCGATTGCAGATCACCCGCTCGGGTCGCGCGTCGAGCACGCGCTTGGTCGTCTCGCGACAGGT
Organism: Planctomycetota bacterium; assembly: GCA_016765095.1. Taxonomy (GTDB): domain Bacteria; phylum Planctomycetota; class J058; order J058; family J058; genus NORP233. The sequence continues at coordinate 5,574 of JAESQQ010000327.1, forward strand.
GGCGACCCAGCCCTCCGAGTTCGGCTCCCAGCCAAACTCGGGGAACGCCGTGTCCAACCGCTCGAACAGGCGGGGAAGGACCTCCTCCTCGAGGAAGGCGACCAAGTTGCCGTTGCTCCGACTCACGCTCCGGGCGCCTCCCCGATCTCGTCGAGGGCCCAGTCCAGCACACACAGGGCGTCCGCCTGGTTGTCGTCCTCCACGTCGAGCTCCCAGCGGGCACAAGCGGCCTCGACCATCATGGCCTTGCTCGCGTTCCCCTTGCCCGTGGCGTGCTTCTTGACCTCGGCCGGCGTGGGCGAGACGTAGTCGATCCGCCCCTCGAGTTCGGGCAACAGGACGCCCTCCAGGTTGTGGGCAACGCTCGCGTTCAGCTGTCGGCGCTTGCGGTGAATGATCGGCTGCTCGTAGGCGACCAACCGGATCAAGTCGTCCCCAAGCATCTCCCGTAACCAACGCCGAAACCGGAGCAAGCGCATGCCGCTGCTTTCACCCCGGCGGAGCGTGAAGGTCATGACGCCGCTCGTCACCACGCCCCGAGCGTCTCGCAGCGCCCAGCCCGTCGCCGTGGCCAGGTCGAGAGCCAAGATCGGAGTGATCTGCCCGATCGCCGTGGGCGGAAGCACACCGGGCTCAACTCGGTCCACCTGCGCGATCACGCCGCACTCCGCTCGCGGGCCAGCCACAGCCCAAGGAGCGTCCGACGCCGAAGGTCGCGAACCTTCCTCACGGCCATGTCCACCGCAGCCTGCTGGCCGACGACCACGACCAGGCGTTCTGCGCGGGTCACGGCGACGTAGAACAGCGAGCGGCTGAGCAGGAAGCCCACGCTCTTGTGGGCCACGAAGACCACCGTGTCCCACTGACTCCCCTGCGATTTGTGGCAGGTGACCGCCCAGGCCGGCAGGAGCGCGCGGATCTTTCCGCCCTCGTAGTGGTGCTCGCCGCCCTGGTCGAAGCGAACCCAGACCTGGTCCTTTGCCGGCCGCTGTCCCGCCTCGACCCGTTGGACGAAGCCCTGCTCGCCGTTCATGACACCGAGGTCGTAGTCGTTGCTGGTCTGGATCACCCGCGTCCCAGCCCGGAACCGCTCGCGGAGGAGTGGCTCCTTCGTCCCACGCTGGCCCTCCAGGTAGGCGTTGAGGCTGTTCACACCCGCGACCCGGGTCTTCTGCGGGCTCAGGACCTGGAATGCCTCAGGCCTGAGCTCCCGCTCGCGGATCACGCGGGCCACCGTGGCGGGGACCTCGTTCGCCTCCTCGCAGCTCACGAACTGAAAGTCGTCCGACCAATCGGGCGTGCGCCCTCGGTTGATCTGGTGCGCGGCTCGAATGATCCCGCTCTCCGCAGCCTGGCGATGCACGTGAGTCAGCCGCACGGTCGGGACCACCTCGGAGCGGACGAGGTCCAGGAAGGGGCAGCCCTCCTGGACCGGCGGAAGCTGATCGGCGCCCCCCACCAGGATCAGCGTCCGCACGTGCTGGGTGTTCTCGAACACAGCTGCCATCACGCGGCTGTCGACCATCGAGCTCTCGTCCACGATCGCCACGTCGGCCAGGTCGACGCCGCCAGCCTTGAGGGCCCCGCCGTTGAACAGGCCAAGTGCGCTGTGGATCGTGTAGGCAGGCCGCCCAGTCGCTTCCCGCATTCGGACCGCCGCCTTGCCGCTGGGCGCCATGAGGATCGACCGCAGCCCCTGAGAGCGGAGTTCGTCCAGGACCGAGCGCAGGACAGTCGATTTCCCCGTCCCCGGACCACCCGTAATGACCATCACCCGCGGGAACTCCCGAGTCGCGAGCTGAACCGCCTGCTCCTGGTCGGGCGTGAGCTCAAGCGTGGCGACGCTCATGCTCGCTCCAGCCGAATGACCGCCGTGTCCGAGCGGCGAACGCTGGCCTCCTCAGCCCGAAGCTGCCCCAAGATCCCCAGGTAGCCGATCGCGTCCCGCAGGTGATCCGCGTTCTCCGGGCTGTTGCGGTCCCGCTCGAACTTCATCTCGATCAACACCCACAGCGCCGTCTCCGCGCCAACGAAGCTCCCCGTGCGCCGACTCACGGCACCCGCGATCCGTTTCCAGCTCGCAGTCATTTCCCCGTAGCCCTCCTGTCGAGCCATAAGCAGCTCGTGGGCCTCCTGACAAAGCGTTCTCATCTCTTTCGTCTTCCTTTCTGCCGAGGAGGCAACCCGGGCGGCACGTAGTACCAAGCCCGCGCCGCCTCCTCGGCTTCTTCTCCAGTAAATCGGTGTGTGAACCACCCACGGCAGGCGGTGCACATCGTCTTGAGCTTGCAGAGGTCTCCCACCACGGCCGTGGCGTGAACCAACTGCACGCGGTGCTGGCACGTCGCTGCATCGCTAGCGGGAGCCACGGCGAACCCCGCGCAGGATCTGGCGCTCGGCCAGGTAGAGGTCGGGGTCGCAGACGAGCAGACGCCCGTCCTCCTCGCTGACCATCACGAGGGCCTTCTGGACCAGCGATCCCAACGCCTTGAAGACCTTGTCCCCGCTGGTCGCGAGCAGCTCGACCGTGTGCCGAATCAGCTGCTTGCGGCTCAGCGCAGTGTGGCCCTCGTCGCTGCAGACCTTGCGCAGGACATACAGCCCCGCTGCCTCCAGCCGCGCCGGCGCGTCTCGCTGCATGCCGGCCTTGAGCGCGACGCGATCGGCCCGCGGGAAGCCCCAGCCGCGGAGCTCCGTCAGCCCGTAGGGATCCTGCTCCAACAGCTCGCGCGGCTCGACCTTCCGTTTCGACGCCAGCTTCAGGACGGACTGGGCCTCCCAACGCGTGAGGCCGCAGTCTCCTTCCAGGTAGCGCAGGTGCTCGGGGTTGAAGGTCCGCCCGACCGTGGCCCAGGACTCGCGGATCACCTGCGCCTTGCTGGCGCTGATCCCCCGGATCTTCAGCAGCGGGTCTTCCGCGTCGTCCTGCGGCGGAGTGTTCAGGACCTCGAGCAGCCGGTCGCCAGGGAAGGTGCAGACCAGTCGGTCCGCCAGGACCCGGCCCACGCCGTCCAAACGGAGCAGCCAGTTGGCCGCGGCCCAGCCGGTTTGAACACCCAGGTTCTCCAGACGCTCGACCTTGAACTGGAGTCCGAAGCGGACATGCCGCTCGAAGCGTCCCTCCAGCTTGAGGGACGCTCCAGGAGCCACCGCCCCCACCGTGGCGCCGACTACGGTCAGCTCCGCTCCGACGTTGATCTCCTCGGGACCCTGCTCCACCTGGAACTGGGCAATGCCCCAGGTGTTGCGGGTGGTCCGGTGCCGGAGCAGGGTTCCCTGCACCGCGATCACGTCAGCGGGAGGCTGGCCGTTGCCGGGCGCCCCGGCGTTGAGGACGGCGCGGGCCACCTATTCCTCCTCGACCTGGATCGCCGAGCACGCCGCACGAGTTCCGCCGTACTGAGCGATCTCCTCGGCGTCCTCGATAGGCACGGGCCGTCCGAACACCGGCACGTAGTAGGTCCCCTCAGCCCGGTCCCGCTTCTTGGTCGAGATCGTGAAGCTGAACCCGTAGGCCGGAAGCTTCCGCCGGCGACAAGCGACCTGCAGGTTCGTCAGCAAGTCCCGAGTCGGACGAATCCCCGACCCCCGCGCGTAGAACACCGCCGGGAGCTGAGCCTCGACGTCGTAGAGCAGGATCCGATACGACTCGGCGCAGTCCTGAATCCGACGCCCGCGGACCGAGCGCCACCGCGACATTGGGCAGCCCTTGCAGTGCTGCGAGATCAGGTCGATCCCCTCTTGCTCCGTCGGACTGACCCGGTCGCGCGAGAAGCACACCGGCCCCTCCCAGGTCTGCGGCACCTCGACCCCGGTCTGCTGGTGGATCCGGTGGATCGCCGCGTCGGCCGCGTCACCGCCGCCGTAGGGCAGCAACAGACTGCGCTCCTTGCGCATCTCCAGGAACACGACCTCCCGGGTGTCCGACGCTCCCTCGAGGTCCGACGTCAGGAACCAAGTCCCGTCGGGAACCCCGTCGGCGTTCTTGGTCTGAGCCTGCTTGATCTTGATCTGGGGGATCCGCACGTCGTCGGCCCCGAACTCCTCCAGGCCCGCGCCGACTGCCATTGGGTCCTCCTGCGGAGCGCGGGCCAACGGCAACCGCTCCTCCTCGTCGGCCACAGCGAGAGCAGCCTTGTCCGCGTCGGCCACGGCGAGGGCAGCTCTGTCCACGTCGGCCACAGCGAGCGCGGTTCCCTCCGCGAACACTTCGCGTGGCGGCCCGACGTCGAGGGCAGGGATCCCGCGCTCCTCGGTAGGCCACCCGCCTCCCTGACGGAGGGCGGCGATCGCCTGCTGAGGGGTAGAGCCGGGATTCTCGAGGATCCAGTCGGCGACGATCTCTTGTTGGTTGGGGGTCATAGGTAGGCCTTTCGCTGCTTGCTTTGAGTTATTGGGTGGGGCTGGTGACGCACTGGCGGTGGTAGGGGCAGAAGCGGCACGCGCCGGTCACGGGCCCCCGAGCGGGGAACGCGTCCGCGGCAGCTGCGCCGTCCCTCCCTGCGATCTCGATCTCATGGATCGTTTGGCGAATCGTGGGAGCGGCGACGTCCCAAGCGATCTGAGCCTCGTGGAACAGCGCCCCCTTGGGTTTGCCCGACGCTGCCTCCCAAGCCGGGTTCGTCCGCTTGATCCGCTTGGGCACGTTCGCGTTGCCCTGCCGGAAGCGCCGACGGCTCTGCTCCGCCGCTGTCCGCAGTTCCTCGGTGATCGGCTGGCCGCCAACAAACGCCTCGACGTAGGCCGGGTTCAGCTCCTCCAGCGTCTTGGGGATCGGAGACCCGTCCTCGTCCGTTGGCCGCTGACTCGTCGCCAGATCTCGCATGACGCCCAGGCAGGTGCGAAAGCGCCGGCCCGGGAACCGCCGCGCTGCGGCCAAGCTGTAGAAGGCGAGCTGCAGGTTGAGCGAGAGCCCGACGCGACTGAGCTCGAGCTCCTTGCCGAACTTCCAATCAACCAGAACCCACTCGCCAGGCTCCAGATCAACCCGATCCCTCCCGACGACCGCAAACCCCTCGACGTATTCCCGGGCCTGCCCGATCGCATCCACGGTCCCGCGAAAGACCCGCCCGTGCTCGTCTTCCCACTCGAAGGACAGCTCGGTGTGAGCCCAGTCGATCGCCCGAACCCGCGGATCCCGCGCCAAGCGCAGGACATACTCAAGGTGCTCGCTCTCCAGCCGCTCCAGCGCCCGCTCGGCCTGATCCGGGTCGTAGGTCCGCCCCTCTTCCTGCCCCTTCGCCAGCGTGTCTTCGAACGCCCCCAGCATCACCTCGAGCACCCGCTCCCGACTCGCCTCCGGATCCCCCAGCACCAGCTGACACCCAGCGTGGCCAGCCGTCCCCAACGGCCCCGCATACCCCGTGGCAGCGTGGTCCGGATCGCGCTTCGCGACCTTCTGGAACCAGAACTGCCGCGGGCAGCGCTGCCAAAGCGTCAGCCCGCTCTGGTGATGAGGGATCGCTGCGGCCGACGCACTCATGCCGCCCTCCCCAGCGCTCCGCCGAGGTAATCCCAGAGCCCCTTCAGCTCGAGGGTGATCTCCCGCAGGTCCTCCAGCGCGTCGCGGACGTCCTTCGGCGCCTCGCCGTGCCGCTCGTCCTGCTTGGGGTGCCAACGGCAGTGAACGAGGGAGTAGAGCCGCTGAACTGCGTCGTCCACTTCCTCATAGGCGTTGTCAGGGTGTCTGGTGGGCTTCTTCACGATCAACCTCGGCTTGGTGCTCGACGTTGATCAAAGTAGGAGGCGACCCCTATAGCAGTGAATCCCGGCACTGCCTCTTTGTGAGAGCGCAGTCGTGATAGCCAAATCGCTTGCTGAGGGAGGTCCTTACCCGTTGTAAGTGGCTGTTACGCCACGTCCTAAGCGAGGTCCGCGATAGGCTCGGGGTAGTCCAACCGCGAAACTAAGGCCGGTCCTAGCATGAACTCTCCCGAGTGCGAGAGGCCGTCCCGAGGAGTCAACCGAATCCAAGTCCTGGGTGATTGCTCTCGGAGCAGCCGAGCACGCGCTGTGCTCATGTGCCTTGGCTGGAGGCTGCTGTCAGGCTGGTCGAACTAGGACGCCAGCAGCGGCACGTCTACGGCCCACACATTCAGGGGGCCCGGTACTACCTCGGACACCGCAAGAAGGCGCCTCAGTTCCGTCTTGGTTGGGAGGAAGGCCCGCTCTAGCGAGAACGCTTTGGGCTCCTGCTGATAGTCCGTCTCGGCGCTGACGAAGGGGAAGTCCTTGGCGCCCACGATGACCGGCTGGATCTCGTCAGCCCACCGCGTGAATGAAAAGTCGATTTCCTCTACTTTGATCTCGAACGCCGCAACCCTCTTAGCAGGCCTTCTCCTCTTGGGGCGCGAACCCTCGGCCTCTCGCACCAATTCCTCCCCATATGTAGCCACGACGAGGGGACGCGATCGACCTTTGTCGAGGAGATAGCGAGCCATCGCTAGCCGAGAAGGTCGGTCCCAATCTGGATCCTCAGCTTCCAGCCGCGCCAGATCGATGGCCAGGTCTTCCTCTTCGGGAATCCAAGTTGCGGTCAGCAATTGCTTGAGACGATCGATCAGGCCCATTAGAGCTTTCGGCGGAAGGCGTCCTTTAGTCGGATGACAGCAAGCGTGTCGCCCAAGTCCAAGATGCCTTGCCAACGCGTTCCGTTCAAGAGGCTCTTTCCGAGGCCATGGGGAAACTCTTGTGCAAGTTCGGGCGCTTTCAGATCGCGAAGGGCCCAGATCTCTCTCGGATCGTCACCGTCCAAGTAATCTCGGATTTCCCTTTCTCGCTGAGCTGGAACGCGTAACCGACGAAGGCGTGCACGCACCTGGTCACCAACTTGGCGCCATTGCGAAAGGCCCTCGGGCCTGAACCCATAGGCCGGCCAAATCTGCCCTCCCTGAGAGAGCCCCGCAGTCAACCGGACCTTGGTGATTCCCAGCGGCTGGTACATGTCGAGCAAGTTCTTCAGCAGGCGAGCGACCATCCCCTTCCCCTGATATGACTCCTCGAGGACGAAGATGTGGTGATAGGCGTAGGTCTCGCCGCCTGGCGACCTAAGCAAGCGCCGTTTCCCGGAGCCAACGGGCGTCTTCTCGTCCTTAAGAAACAAGCGAAATGAGGACGACGACATGTGGAGCCAGACCCGGATGGCTAGCGGTTGGCGCATGTACTGAGAGAGCAGGTTCGCAACCGATTCCGGCGAGAGGTTTCCATACCACTCTTCCCAGAGTTCGAGCGCCGAGGTCGATATCGGGACAGTTGTTGTTCCAAGACGATCCGTCAGGGTGAGCCCTGCCAGCATGCGGAGACTCACCCAGCCTGTTGCCAGCCGTAGTGAGCGCAGGCCAATCCCCCTCCAACCTGGAGTGCGTCTGTCGAGTGTGACGTAGAAAGGGAAGCTGAACCTCGGACCCCGGCACCTCTCAAAGGACTTCCTCAGACCGACCCCGGCCATTAGGCGGGGCGGATTCCAGCAAGGCAGTCTGAGAGCAACGCGACCACCTCTCGACGAAGGGAGCCGAGGATTCCCAGGAACCGATGCCTGCCGAAATCCGCGATCAGGAAATCCTCACCGCGAGCATGAGCCTGATCGATGATTGACTGGGTGATGTCACTCGGGGGAAGTGCGCTGAGCGGGACTTTCGACCGATAGAGGGACGTGTCCTCGTCGAGTAGTTGCTCAAGGACAACGATGGAGTGGGATACGAATTTGTAGATTGGGATCTGGGTCGGTTGAGGGCCAGCCGTAGTCATGAATACAACTGGGAAATCACCTTCGATTACCCGGTATCCTGCAATGCGGGCAACGATCGGATCTGTTTCAGGAACCTGAAGAGAAATGTGGAGAGGTGCCCCGGGATACCCGGTCAGCTCAAACTGTAGCCAGCGCTCTGTTACCGGAAACTTGTGCTTGGTAGCGAAGGCCCTCACGCGAGCCAGGGCTGTGGGAAGTGACTGTGAGGGGCTTGCTGTTGCCGGGATTAGCCCTTCAGCCTCTACTTGGAACATCTCCAACGCCATGCCCCTCTTGTAGCTGCCGCGCAGTAGTGCGTCCAGCGAGGCTGCGTGAGGCCATGAACCAACTGGATCCACGGAGCCCTCTGCTTCTCAACGAGTGCGGGCTATCTGGCGGTTTAGCGGGAATTTCTCAAGCAACCTCGGGTGATGCACCCGCATGGCTTCAGCGTCATGGGAAAAGCTGTCGGCTGGGACTGCAACGCGAAAGCTGCCCTGCCCGTCGTTCTCGATGAATCGCGGATCGATGCCAGCCGCCTGCTGGATGTCCTTCTTCATTCGGCCCACGGCGTTGTGGTAGTTCCCGCCGTTGAGTTCCCGGCCAACGATCCACCCACCCCCAGCCCTTGATGCCTTGCTGGCGAGCTTCCACAGCATCGAATAAGTCGAGAGGCAGACCCACGCGGGGCTGCCGTTGATCACCATTCGATATCGCCGACGGCGGCTCTCGCCATGAAAGTGGAAGGAGTGGTCCGTTGCGTGACCGCCAGGTTTGTCGCGTGACCGAGCGGCGCGGCCCGCGCCCTTCCTGCAGCGGCCTGCAGCGGCCTGCAGCGTCGCAGGCCTGTCCAATGACGCGGCCGATCTTGACGTCGAGAGGCTCGAGGTCGTCGTCGAAGTCCTTCTGCGCGAAGTCGTTTGCCCCGAGCTGCAGAGCTCGGATCGGGTAGGCAGTGCCGTTCTCGTGGGCGGTCATGACGATTACGGGAAGGTCGTCCCGGTGGAAGCGCTGGCGGATCTCGGCCAGGCAATTGAATCCTGTCTGGATCCTGGCTGTGATCCCTTCGTCGGCGGGGAACTCCAGGTCGAGGAGGATGTAGCAGTAGCGGTTCGCTATAAGCAGGTCGCGTGCCTCGCGTTGGGTACGGGCGTAGTCGTAGGCGTGGTCGAGCGAGGACAGGATCGCGCCCAGGATCTCCAGGACGCCCTGCTGGTCGTCGACGATCAGGGCCTTGTGCTGCTGGGTCATACCTCATCCTCCCCTGCGCGCTCGGTCGGCAGGACGACCGTGATGGTGGTCCCGGCGCCTCGCTCACTCTCCAGGGAGATCCGACCGCGGCAGTCTTCCTCCACGAACTTGCGCGCGAGGGAGAGGCCCCAGCCGGTGTTGTGCTCGGTGCCCAGGCGGCCCTTCTTCGTGGACTTGCCGGGGAAGAAGATCACCTGCTGCTCCTCAGCGAGGATCCCGCAGCCGGAGTCGGTCAGCTCGAGCACGACCAGGTCGCCGTTCGCCTTCGCCGCGACTTGAACCGTCCCGGCTTCGTCGATCGCCTCGTAGGCGTTTTACAGCAGGTTCACGAGGGCCTGCACCAGCCGCTCCCGCGGAACCTCGACCCGAAGGTGCCTCGCTACCGCGACCTCCACCTCGACCTTTGGGGCTCCCTGCTTCACGGAGAAACAGTCCCCGACGATCCCGACCGCCTCGTCGACCGCGCGACGCAGGTTGATCTTCCTCACGGGCGGGATCGCCTGGCGCGCGAGGGCGCGCATGTTCTTGGAGATCCCTTTCACGATTTGGCAGCGTCGCACCGCCGTCTCGATCGTGTTCGCCCACACCTTCTTCGGCACCTTGCGGCGGGCGAGCTCCTGCCCGAGCAGCCGGATCGAGTATTGGACGGATGTCGCCAGGGTGAGCACGTCGTGGGAGCAGCCGAAGGCGATCGCCAGGAAATAGGCCATGCCCACCTCTTCGATTTCGCGGGCGAGCTCGGGAGAACAGCGCTCCTGAAGCCGGTGAACTCGCCTAAGCGCGCTCGCGACGCGCTTGCCCTCGCGTTCCTCCTTCCGAGCCAGGCGCACACGGTGCCTCAGCGATTCTTTCGCTGCCTGCGAGACCCAACTCGTCCGGTCCTTCGCCAACCGGGCCAGGGTCTCGTCTGCGCTGCGGCTCGGGCTGAACTCGAGGGCTGTGGCGACCTCCTGGCGGACCTGCCACTCGGAGTCGTCTGCCAGCCGTTTGGGGTGCGCGAGCAGCGCGTTCACCGGGTCAGGGCCGGGCTTACCCTTGAGGAGGCCCGTCGCTCGGCTCACGGCCTGGCAGCGCGCTTGCCAGTCGTCGCTGGAGAGCGCTGCCTCGAGCTCGGCGGGCAGGTGCTCGGCGACCGGCGCGCTAGCGGCCATAGCGTCGCCTCCGCTCCTCGAAGGCCTCTCGGCCGCCCTCGAGGATTGTCTCCACCTCCTCCTTCACGTCGTCCACGGTTCCGGCGGCGGCGACGCGGGCGTGGGCTCCGTCGGAGGTTAAGACGATCACGCGATCTGCCTCGCCGAGGACCGGAATGTTCGGGTTGTGGGTGACGAAGATCAGCTGCCGAGACTCCTTGGCTCGGCGGATCTTCTTGACGACCGTGTTGTAGATGAATGCGTTGTCGAGGTTGCCCTCGGGCTCGTCGACGAGCAGCGGCTTCTCGCTGTCGAGCAACAGGATCGGCAGGATCGTCGTGCACTTCTGGCCAGTGCTCAGCTTCGGAGCCGCCTTGTAGTCGCCGTCCCAGAGCTCGATCATGGGCACGTCGCCCAGCTCTACGGCTTCGAGTTCGAGGCGTGCGCGGCTGGTCTGGAGCCGGCAAACGATCCAGCGAGCCTGGCTGGCGCTGACCCCGCAACGCTCGACCAGTTGAATCGGGTCGTCGGCCTCCAGGATCTCGAGCAGCGCGTCCGGCCGAAGCTTCTTGGCGACCTTCTCTGCAGGCGCCTTGTAGGGCCGCCCCACGCCCTGAAAGGCGTCGAGCAAGAGCTGCTTGTAGCGCGAGCGCTCACTCGCTGGGTCGATCGACACGCGGATCTCCGGCGAGAGCCGATCGTTGAGGAACCGAACCACGTCCTCGCGAAGGCGCGTCCTGCTCTGCCAGAGTTCCTTCAGGCCATGGACCAGCGCCCTCCGCTTCTTCCTCTTCGCTGCGAGATCTTGGCGTCGTGCATTTAGGTCGCGCTGCTTCTCGAGCAGGTCGGCGCTTCGCTTCTGTAGCTTGACCCGCTCTCGCGCCTGCCCTTGCTCCTCGTTGTGCTGCCGCAGGAGACCCTGGTAGCCGCGCTCCTGCTGCCTGTGGGCGTCCTCCAGCTCCGCGGCAAAGGACTCGACCTCCCCAGCGCCGCGACCGAGGCGATCCAGAGCTGTGCTGAGCAACGCGCTGACCTCGTCGCAGGTTTGCCCGTAGGCGTCGTCCAGTCGAGCCAGGACGTCTTGGTTCGGACCCGCCCCAAGGCGGCTTGAGTCTTGGCGCTCGTTGGCCCTGCGGCAGAGAGCCACGGTCGCCTCGACCGAGTCCCGTATTGCGTTGAAGTGCTTGAAGCCGGCCTGGACGCTCCGGCACTCCCGCTCGCGGAGCCCCTTGTGGTGGACCTCTCGCTCGAACTCCGACCCCTCGTCCGAGCCGTGCACCTTGAAGCCCTTCTCCAGCCGCTCGGTCACGAGGGGCAACTCGGTGAGCTGGCTCTCTAGTTCCTCCACCTGGGCTTCGAGGGACAGGATTTCGCTGCCGCTGTTCCCCAACACTCCCTCAAGAAGCAGCAGCTTGCGCTGAATCTCTCCGAGCTCCTCTTCGCGGAACTTGTCGATCAGGTCCAGCTGAAAGCTCGGGCTTGTGGCGATCCGCTCAATCTCGTTCTGGCTGTAGACCTCGGCGCCGAAGAGTCCCGTGAGGACCAGGGAGGTCGGCTGGCCGTCGGCGTCAAGGACGATGGGCTCCTCCCCAGCAGCGCGCTCGACACGGTAGTGCAGCCCGTCACGCGTCTCGATCTCGACCGCGACTTGGCCAGCCCCCAGGTTTGCCTCGACGAGGCTTCCGAGAGCCTCGTGACGCGCACGGTGTCGCCGCGGGTCTGGCATTTGCGCCAGCGCGTAGCGCAGGAACTCCAGCGACGTCGTCTTGCCGGCACCGCGGCCACCGATCAGGCAGTTCAGGCCGTCGGCGAGATCCATGGTGACCCCACCGAGGAATCCACCTCCGCTGATCTCCAGCTTCTTGATCTTGTGAAATCGGGAAAGGGGTCCGCTCATGGCAATGCTCGTGGTTCGTCAGGTGTTCGGGTGGCGCCCAGGCCAACCCGGACAGTCTGCATCGACCCACCGACAAAGCGGACCCGCCTTCGTTGCTGCCATTGAGAGCCAACGCGGTCCCGGATGAATTCGGGCTACCGTGCCAATCCGCAAGTCGTTTTCTGACGGATGATCGGGCTGCGGAGAAGCCTTGCGTGGCACGCTACATGCCGTGCGAGAGCAGCAGGATTGTTGGTGATTATGGGGCGATTGAGGAGCCTTGCAGCTCCGTCGTCGGACTTGGGGCAACCGCTGCCGAGGCCGATGAGCCTAGCCGACCTGTCACATGGCTATGCGCTTTGCGGGACGAACTCACCCAGCTCCGCTCCCTCCCGCACGGCTACTCTCTGCCTGTCGCCGCTCGAGCCCGCTTGACGAGAGCCTGAGTGGCCTGCGTTCCGAACTCTTCGGCCATTCGCACGAGACGATCCTGGTCGAACCGTCCCGCCAGAAGAGCGCCGCTGAGGTTGGTCTCGAGAACGCCGAGCTCGACGCCTGCCATGCCATGGTTCTCCAGCAGATCGACGGCGAACCATTCGGGAGTCGGCTTGCGGGGGAAGCGAACACGACGCAGGACGAAGCGCTTGTTCCCGAACTGGAATTCGCCGGAGCGCTTGGTGTTGTAGACGAGACGACTGGCGAACATCGCCGTGCTGCCGAGGCCCAGCGGGTTCCAGCTCTCAGGTCCGGTGAAGACGTAACGGGATCTGCCGAGGAAGGCTCGCATCACGGCGTCGTCGGTTGGCGGGAGCGCCCCGAACCTGCTCTTTCGTGGACAGGCGTAGAGACCACCTGCGAGCTTGACGAGTTGCCCACTCTCGAGGCACTCGCTCACCAGTCGAGACGTGTTCCTTGCCCATCGCCGGAGGTCACGGGTGCGATACACGCAGCCAGGACGAAGACGAGGGGGGCCACGGCGGCTGGGGCTCATGAGGCTCAATGTATGGATTCTCCGGGAAATATCGTACGCGCTTTCCCGGAGAGGGCGGAGTTTGGCTTGTAGCGTAGCCATGTGCGCACGTAAGTGCTGGTGGCGACAGCAGGTTGCGCGAGCCCCAAAGTAGTCCATTGAAGGAATATTCCATACAAGGCATACTGCATCGGTGCCTATGGAGCCCAGCAAGCAAGAGAGACTCGAGGAGTTCTGCAGGCGTCTCAGCGCCGCTCCTGCGCCCGAGACGGCTGAAGAGGCCTTCAGTCTCATCGCCGAGACGTTGAACGAGGTGGAGGACGAGTTGACCACCATTCCAAACAACCCAGAGCAGTGGAGAACCGACGGCCGGCTCTACCCACCACAGGCGGACAGCGCACGCACAGTGGAGGGCCAACCAGGCACGACCCGCTACCGGAGCCGTGGGCACAACACGTTCGTGTCGGAGAACGGGGCCATTGAGATTCAGAGCCTGGATGGGGACGTGATCTTCCAAAAGCATGGAGCCGACGGCCAAGGAGTATCGCTGTGAACTTCATCGAGGAACTGGACAAGCTCGTCTCGGCGCGATTCCCTGGCGCGTTTACAAGGCTGGATCAGCCGAGTGACCCTGACGGTGATTGGTGGCTGGACGTCCGTGACCACGGACAAACGGTGAACGTCCAGTGGTCTCCACTACGCGGATTCGGTATCTCCGCGAGCGCCTTCCCAACCGGCTATGGAGAGGGGCCGGAGGAGACATTCGCGTCGTTTGGTGAGGCTGCCGATCGGGTCTTGAGCCTCTTGGAAACGGGCGAAAACACGGTTCCTCCTCCTGACGTGGCACTTCGCGAGCTGCGCTCTTTGCTGAAAGTCACGCAGACCGAACTCGCAGAGCGCATGGGGGTTGGACAGGCTGCGGTCTCCAAGCTGGAGCGTAGACCCGACATGACGGTTGGCACCCTGCAGCGCTTCGTGGCCGCCTTGGGGGGTGAACTCGAGATTCGAGTTCGCGTCTCCGACGAGGTCGTGCGCATTACCGGAATCGGCGCCTCCGAGGAGCCGGCGCGTGCCTGCTGTGATCACGTTCGTAGCCGCCTCCAAGGCCAGGCACGCTCTCCAGTTGCGGAAGCCGACGAAGAGCTGAAGACCAGGCTCGAGCTCTTCGTGCAGACCGTGGAAGAAGAGGTCCGCCGGCGACTACCCAGCGCGAACTGGACAGCGCTGACTGGCGTGTCGTTGTCCGGTGATCCTGTGGCAAGTCTTGCCGAGGGCCGTCTACAGGTCTCGCCGAGCGCTGCCTCGAGCTTGGCGGCCAAGTTGCTTTGCCTCGAGGAGCCGGCGACAGAGGCCCAGTGGCACATCTGCCGCCTGCTTGCTCTGCATGAACTTGGTCATCGATACGGACCTTCTTTCCAAGAAAGATTCTCGGACCTGCAGAAAGTTACGGATCTCGAGCTTCTAGCAGACACCTTCGCGGGTTGGCTGGATTCCCTCCAGGGTGGATCTCCGGTGATCGGCCTCAGTGCTTTTCGCGCCATGGGCTGTCGGCAATCTGACTGCCAGTATCCGAGTTCGGAGGCGCGAGCGGCGGCCTATCTCGAAGGAACTCGGCTGCCGAAGACGAGCCAGAAGCGACTGTTGCCACGCATGAACCTCCTCGTGCTGCGAGCGACGGACGTGGAGCGCTCGCGCACGTTCTACGAGGGCATCGGCTTCAACCTCCGAAAAGAACGCCACGGCAAGGGGCCGCTGCACTATTCGTGCGACTCCGGGAGTGGGGTCTTTGAAATCTACCCGTGTCGACGCGGCACCGAGTCGGTTGGAGACCTTCGACTTGGCTTCGTCGTCCCGGACGCTCAGGGCATCTTCCAGGAGCTGGAGGAGAGAGGGTTTGAGCCCTGCCCGAAGTATGAGGATCGCTTGAACTCACCTTCTGTGTGGGTCCTCCGAGACCCAGACGGGAACGCCATCGAGATCCAGGAACTCTCGCCCGAGGTTGGGCAGGAATGGACTCCCCACGCCTTAGCAACCAACCAGAAAGGCGCCGGAGCATTGCTCCGGCGCCCTCAAGTGCTTCTGGGATCACCTCCTTCCTAGAACGAGTAGCTGAGGTCGAATGAGATCGTGTCCTGCGAGCTGCGGCTGTTGCGGCCGCTGCCTCCGACGAAGGCGTCGCTCTTGTTGGAGAAATCGTGGCGATACTCGACGCGGAACGCCGCGTTCTCCAGCAGGTTGAAGGCCACCGTGCCCGTGAGCTCACCGAGGGTCTGGTCGGACCCCGAGCGCGCGCCGCCCTGGTCGCGGAAGAACCCGCCGCGAGCGCCGAGCGCGATCCGGTAGTAGTCGGCGTCCTTGACCTTGAGGAAGGACTTGGTCGCCGTCAGGAGCAGCCCACCGAACTTGCCGGTGTCGCTGGTGTCCTCGTAGCTCGAACTCGAACTCGAACTCGAACTCGAACTTGAGCTCGACGAGCGCGAGATCTTCTCCTGGCCGTAGCGAAGCAGCCCGCTCAGCTTGAGGCTGTCGCTCGCCTGCCACTGGATCGTCGCCTCGATCTGCCAGAGCTTGTCGTGCTCGTTGTCCTCCTGCTCGGCACCCACGATCCAGTTGAAGGCTAGGTCCAGCGAGGGCTCGTCGAGCCTCCACGACAGCTGACCGCCCAGGGTCTTGGAGTCGTTGTTGTCGAGGACCCGATCCCAGCCGTTGACGAGGTATTGCGTGTAGCGAACTCCGGCGCCGAGGTCCATTCCCAGGCTGATCCCGGTCGTAGTCTTGGGCCCGAAGCGCGCGAACTGCGAGAGCGAGTAGTTGGGGTTCGTGGGCAGGTCGAGGCTCTCGACGCCGAACCATCCGTATTTGCGACCGACGCTCAGGAGCAGCGGGCTGTAGGGCGTCGGGATCTGCAGGTCGACGTGCGCCTGGGGGATCGCGATCGGCTCGCTGCCCAGAATGTCGCCGCTCTGGTTGAAGGCGTCCTTGACCATGCGTCCGACGCCGACCTCGAAGCGGAACCCCGCGTCGAACTCGTTCAGGCCGCTGACCGCGCGCGACAGGCCCACCTTGGCGTAGGAGATCCCGAGCGTGTTGTGGTCTGGGTCGTTGAGCCGCTCGTTGTTCGCGCCTCGACTCCCGCTGGGGGACTTGAGGTTGTAGCTGTAGCTGGCGTCAATGAAGCCGTCGACCTCAATGCCACGCAGGGCGTCGAGAATGGGCGTGTCCTCCAGCTTCGTCTTGGCCCGCTGGGCCGTGACTGAGATTTCCTCAAGCTGCTCCTCGAGCTTCTTGATCCTGTCATCGAGCCCCGCCTGGGGCGGGCTCGCCGAATCCTGACCAACCGCCACGCCGCACAGCGCAAAGACGAGGGCCAGGGTGAGTGAATTCCGATACATGTGCACCTCCTTACTGGTGTTCCGCGCAAGCTAGGCGCGAAGGAGGTGCGTTCTCCGTGACTGCCGTATATGGCCACCTACCAGGAAAAGGTCAGGTTTATGGACCCGAATTGGTCGGCTTGACCCTGCTTTAGGAACTCAGGTGTCCGGTAGGTGTGGGTGTAGCTGAGCGAGAAGCCGTCTGTGATCTGAACCGTGAGCCCGAGGCTGAGGTCGGCGACCACGCGTCGCTTCCGGACGCGGTGCCCGCCGGAGCGCAAGAGGCTCCCGTCGAGGAACACGTCGTGCGCGACGAAGCGCACCTCCCCGCCGAGGGACAGGAAGACGTAGGGCCCCTCGTGCGGCGCGCCGGAGTAGACGTCGGGGACGCGGCCAACGCGCACGGTGGCGCCGAGGCTCGCGTGGGTGCGGACGTTACCCAGGGAGAAGCCGACACGCGGCTCGAGTTCGTAGTCCAGGCCGACGACCTTGGAGCGCCACGCCCGCACCCCGAACTCGTAGGTCACGCGCACCCCAAGCTCGTTCTGAAGCTGGTTCCTCCACCCCTTCGGCGACGGGGATCCTATGAACGCGTGGAAGAGCTTCTGCGTGGCGCCCGCGCCGGACGCGGGGCCGAGAAGCCCGATCTCGAGGCCCACGCGGTCGGTGTAGGGGAGGCGCTTGCTGCGGCGCTCGAGCGACACGCCGAGTCGTAGCCAGCCTGCGTAGGGGCGGTCGTCCAGGATCACGTCACGTTCGCGAAGCTGCTCGGGGGCGTAAATGCTCTGCCCCAACGTCAGGCGCCACTGGCTCTCGTAGTCGCCGAGGTAGGCGGGGAGGACGCCCTCTGGGATCGCCCCGACGAGGCCAAGCTCGGCGCCGTTGGTGTAGTGGCGATCCGTCCCGCCGAACAGGTCGTTCTCCCAGGTGACCGACGCACCGGTCGGGGCCCAGTCCTCGGCGTGGACCGCAGAGGTCGTGAAGGCGAAGAGCAGAGCGAGGGGGAGGAGATTGAGTCGCACGGGAGTTCCGTACGCAACCTAGGCAGGCTGACGGGCGACTCCCCGCGGCTGCCGTATATGGCCACCAAGGGAGCCCTGACGAGGTCGTCACGACACTTCTCTTGCAGGCCGGTGGGTGGCAACCTGTTCCGCGTGGACGGTTTCGAAGAACCAGAAAGAGGAGAAAATCGTGACCAAGCTCGCCGGCATGGCGTCATCCGTGGTCCTCGTGGCGGTCGGATGCGCCAGCACGCCTATTGCCTCGTCCCAGGAGCCTGAGGCTGCGACCGCCGCGAACTGGGACGGGAGCGTTCGGTCCTGGGGTTCCCTTCGGGAGGTGCTCCGCCTCGGCAAGACCGAAGCGAGAGTTGACTGCGCAGAGGCTGTGAGCCGAGCGCATGCCTACGGCGTCGGCGCGCTGGAGGGAGTCTCGGGGGAGATCCTGATCCGCGACGGAGAGGTCTGGGTCAGCCGCGTCGTCGACGGGCAGGGGCAAACGCTTCAGGCCTCTTCGCCAGGAGAGCAGCAGGCCACGTTCCTCGCTGTGGCCAACGTCCCCGGGTGGCACGATGTCGCGGTGCAGGAGGCCGTTGCCGCGGGCGACGTGGACGCGTTCATAGCGAAAGAGGCGCGACGCCTCGGCTTCGACATGGCCAAGCCCTTCCCGGTCGTCGTGGAGGGGGCCGTCTCCGGCCTGAAACTGCACGTCCTCAATGGCGCCTGCCCATTCGCGGCGCCGATTCCGCCTGACAGTCCGCAGGCCCCGTTCAAACTCGAGCTCGGAACCGCGCGAGGAATCGTCGTGGGCTTCTACAGCGAGGGGCCGCCCGGCGAGCTGACGCACCACAGCAGCAAGACCCACCTGCACGTGCTCGTCGAGGGTGAGGAACCGCAGATGGGTCACGTCGACTCGATGGGCTTGCAGGCCGGCGCCGTGCTTCGTCTGCCTCGAGTGCGCTGAGCCAGCAGCCAACCTCCTTCTCTGCCAGCAGATGCGTTGTGCTTCGATGTGCAGCTTGACCGCCAGGGTGTTGTGCGGATATAACGATCGCGCACAACAGGAGGCGCAGTGGCCTACGTCCGGCAGCGCGGCAACCAACTAGCGATCGTTCACGGGCAGCGTGACCCCGAGACCAAGAAGGTCGAGCAGCGGGTCTTGTTCACGATCTACTCCCAGCCCGAGGCACTCGAACTCCTGGGCAAAGGTGGCAAGGGGGGGCGATACCGGTTCGAGAGCTTCATGGAGCACGAGTACCCTGAGCTGCGTTTCGATTGGAAGAAGATCCACGCGGCCGTTGCAGAGAAGCTCGACGCTCTCCCCGAGACCTACGAATACAAGGCAGAGCGCCTGCAGAGCCAGTTTCGCGCGGACCTGCGAGCCTTCACCCGGCAGCTGGCCCTGGCCGACCCGCGGTGGCTCTTCTCCTCCGCCCAGCTGATCAAGAGCCAGCGCCACGAACTCACGTTCCTTAGGGACCTGATCGACTGGCGCCTTCAGACTTGCGACGAGGAGGAGGACGAGTGGAACCGCGACGACCCGTTCTACTGGCGCTTCGCGCTTACCCAGCGAGAGGTCCCATGTGGGGTGGAGGAGTTTGCGTCCGAACTCTACGAGAAGGGGCAGGACGAGGAGGCCGAGTCCCTGTTCCTGCTGCTGATCGAGTGCTTCGACGGGTACGCCGAGGGCCACAACTACCTGGGGCTCATCGCCCTGGGCCGCGAGGATCTCAACGAGGCGATCTCCCTGTTCGAGCGAACCATGGAGCTGGGCCGCCGGAAGTTCCCCCGGCGGACCGCCAAGAAGGACTACTGGAGCCTGCTCGAGACGCGTCCCTACATGCGCGGGCTCCGCAACCTGTGCCTCACGCTCAATCGCGCCGGCCGCTACGACGAGGCCCTCACCCTCTGCGATCGCCTGGACAGCGAGTGCGGAGACGACATAACGGCTGATGCGCATCGGGCATCGATCTACCTCAACATGGCCGAGTGGGAGCAGGCGATCGTCACGGCCAATCGCCTGCACCAGCTCTTTCCCGAAGAAAACATGACCGCGGCGCTCGCGGCCTTCGAGCTGGGCAAGAAGGACGAGGCGACTTGGCGGTTTCTCCACGGCGCCCTCAACAAGCCTCGCGCGGCGCGAATGCTCCTCGGACTCCGCACTCGCGCCCTCTCGAGTCGGGGCCACGAAGAAGTCACGGACCACAACGCAGGCGTGAGTTTCCGGCACGATCTGGGAGGGTTCCTGGCAGAACAGCGCGCGGCCTCGAAGCGGTTCTTCCGCAAAATTTTGAATAGCCCAGCGGTCGTGGAGCTCCTCGAGGAGAAGGCCGCCGTCCACGAGCGCTGGAGCAGTCGCCCCAAGCCCGAGGCGGAATGGCGGGCAGCGTTCGATCGAAAGCGCCTCATGGAGACGCCCGAGTTCTCACGCGACCAGGCAGGGCTGCTGAGCCTTGCCGGTCCGACCGGCTCGGCGAAATCCAAGAAGACCAAGGCCAAGAAGAAGACCAAGCGCCGCACGGCGCGCAGCAGGTAGAGGCAGAACATGAACCACCAAGCGAGAGAGAGGCTCGAGGCGGCCGCGCGTCGCTTCCTCGACGCGAAACCATGGAGCGCCGTCGGCGACGAGTACCTGTTCGGGCTCCACGACCGCGTGAACGACCGCTTCGGCTGCGTCAGCGTCATGGGCGGAGCAGGGCTGGAGTTCGGCCTTACCGTCAACCTGGGGGCGGCCGGCTTCGAACTCCTGCAGCGATTGCTCGACAGCCAGATCGATTAGTCGACGCTGTTGGCGCAATCGAGCGGGATCTCCTTCCTCCTCAGCCAGCACGCCGAAGAGGGGCAGCCGCTGCTGGTCAGCGAGGAGCCGATCGCGCGCGAGGACGGCACGCCGGCCTACCTGACGGCCTGGCGCTTCGTCCCCGGTCAGCTCCCGCGCCCTGTCGACTCCGAAGAGGCCCTGTTCCTGAGTCGCTGCCTGGAGGCGGTCGCCGACCTGGCGAAGAAGGGCAAGCTCGGCAAGGCCGCCGCGCGCGACGGGACCCGGGTGCTCTTCTACAACCTGAGCGAGCTCGCCAGTGGAAAGATCAAGACTCGCATGAGCTACCGCCGCCTCGACGAGGTCGCGGTCGGCCACAAGCCTGTGGCCTTCACGGTGCAGGGCGGCACGGGCGGGGCAGTCGCGCCAGGCTGCCATGGCAGGAACCGAGTGAGTTCTAGCCACATGGCGTTGAAGTCCTTGAGCGTCTTTCGGCCCTTCGCGTTGAGGCCAAGCACGTCTGCCGGGGACTCCGCCTGGTTGGTTACGACGAACATGTTCCAGGTCCGGTCGTCATATCGTCCAACTGCGGCATGGGTGACATGCCCGGTGTCCATGACGCGAAGGGCTGCATCCGCTCGCGCGGCCTCTTCGGCCAACCCCCAATCGAGCAGTTCAGCGAACCGCGCTAGACGCTGCTCGGACAGCCTGCCCTTGTAGGTCTCGATCCGGTCGGATCCCGGCCTCCCCTCGATTTGGCACAAGTGAACCTCCTGCCAGACCTTTCCCAACGGGTGAACGATCGCCTTCCACGACCAGAACTCACGGCCGGAGGCCGGAGCGAAGGTGAGCATGTACCGGGTGGCGAGACCAGCCGGCGTCTCCGCACCTACCTCACTCACGAGCAGCCTCCCGTCGACGGGCCTCGACGCGCTCGCGGACGGGGTCGGAGTAGCCGAGGGCCCAGGGCTCCACGGCGGTCCGGATCGTCTCCCAGACCTGAAGATTGTCTCCGTGGAACTCGACGGCCAAGGCCGCAGCGTTCGCGACCTGGTCCGGCGCTGAGGGCGTAGACCCAAGGGCTGCGAGGATTCGAGCGACCTCGTGCCCATTGCCGGAAATCAGGGCCGAACCGGAGGAGTCCACCTGAACGTTGCGCTCTTCAGCCTCATTGGCGGCCCTAGACGCTTGGATCGCTGCCTGCCCTGCTGCTTCAGCATGGGAAGAGCACGGGCACAGGATCCAGCCCCCGGCAGCAAGAAGTGCGCGCTTGGGCCGAGGATCTGTCGGATTCTCTTCCTGCCAGGTGTGAAGGCTGCTTTCCGCCGCCGCCCATGCAGCTCGAACACAGGCTTCCGCACCCAAGCCGACGAAGGCTTGGCACCACTCGCGGATCTCATCGGGATCAACTCCGGCACCAACGCACGACCAGGCGTCGCTCGACGGGTCAAGGCCCATTGCTTCAGCAAAGTCCCGTTGAGCCTGGAGATCGCGCACCTCGCTTCGGTCCTTAACGCCCCCCAGATCAGGCATCTCCGGTGCGTCGTCCTGAAGCACCGCTCTAGCCGCCCTGTGCCCGAAGTAGGCAGCAAGTTCCAGCATGCCCCGCTCCAAATCCCCCACCCGCACGCGCTCCAGCAGCCACGCAGCCTCGTCCTCGACGCTGCCCGTCTCGCGCCACCTGCGCTCCAGCTCCCTGAGGTCCGCGTCACCCACCAGCCGCCTCCCGCTGGCGAGCCTCGACGCGCTCACGGACGGGGTCGGAGAAGCCGAGTGCCCACATCACGACCTCCTCTCGCACTCGCTCATGGACGACTAGGTCACGGCAAGCCCCCTGGACGGCGTCGGCCACGGTCGCTGCGGAGTCTCCCCATCGCATCGGCTTGGTCAAGCAGCGATCGGCATGGGCTGCTAGGACCCAGCCGAGCTTATCGCCCTCTATTGCGACGGCGTCGAGTGCCTCCTGCTGAACCGCTAGCCGCCCTCCAGGTCCAAGCACCCAACGCCGACTCCGAGCTAGCGCAGGAACAAGCTGAGGGTGGGACACCGTGGGCTCGCGCAATAGGGCAAGAGCCGCGAGCGAGGCCCGCACGCATGCTTCCTGACCTCGCCAGGAGAGGAAGAGATACCACCTCCGGCTTCCATGCTCCTGAGGCGCGCTCTTCAACTCCTCGACTCGCGCGCCCTTGTGCCCGCAGTAGGCCGCCAGCTCCAGCCTCTCCTGCGTCAACTCACCCGCCCGCACGCGCTCCAGCAAATACGCAGCTTCGTCCTCGACGGATCCACTGGCCCGCCAGGTCGCCTCGAGTTCACGCAGGTGCTGATCGCTCATAGGGGAACCTCTACCCCAGGCTTCGCTGCGGGTGCGCTCTCCGGGGGGTGTCGGTCGCGAGTCCTAGCCTGACGGCTCTCCGAGGAGGGCCTGGTTCGCTCGCTGCTCGACAGCCAACG
>JAESQQ010000328.1 GCA_016765095.1 Planctomycetota bacterium
CCGGGGGGTGGCGAGGGGGCGGCGATTTGGGGTCGGCCTTGCTGTGCGAGGCGGAGCCGAAGCCACCGCGGGGGAAGGAGCGCCCGATCTAGCGGCGAGCCATGCCACGCTGAGGCCAGCCAAGGAGAGGACCGCGATCGAGACGCTGAGGCCCAAGGCCCCAGCCAGGCGAGCGCTTCGGGGGCCGCTCAGCGCAATCAGAGCGCCGCCGGTCGGTGGGGCGGGAATCGTGGCGAGGCCGAGACCCATCAAGGCTGCTACTGCGCCCGCCTCCGCCCAGGCCGTAGGACTTGGGCCTGGCGCGGCTTGTTCCTCGAGCCGGAGCTGCTCGAGCCCCCGTCGGACTCGCGAGGCGGCCGTCCCGGGGGGCAGCCGAGGGCCTCGGCGACCTCCGCGAAGGTCAGGCCTTCGAGACACTTGAGCGCGACCGCCTCCCGAAGCGGCGCCTCGAGTTTCGCGAGTCGAGTCTGAATCCACTCGGCCTGGTCTCGCTCTTCGTGACTTCCGCTCCAGCGCCGAGCGCCGCGGGCTTTGGATTCGTGGGCGCTTCGTCGGGTCCGGTCGCGGAGGTGATTTCGGCTCGTGTTGATCAGGACTCGGAAGAAGAAAGGCCGCAGCTCACGCGGCTCGCCACGAGCCCGGCCCGCGCGAAGGACTCAGACCAGCGCTTCCTGAACGACGTCTTCGGCCGCCGCTGGACAGTCCGTCAGGCGGAGGGCCAGCCGGAAGCCCGGCGCCCAGCACTCAGCGATCAGGGATTCGAGCGAGGCGTCGAGGCTCGAGTCGGCAGAAACAGCGGTCACGGGTTCCCCCTCGTTTCCCCCTTCCACCCCTCTCGACGCTTCGCTCATCACACCTCACACGCCAACAGGCCCCAAATCGTTGCATCTCTTGCTGGTGCAATGTGTTCGGTGGGCGAGGAGGGAGGGTTCTCACATGAGAACGGGGTCTCACATGAGAACGGGGTCTCACATGAGAACGGGGTCTCACATGAGAACGGGGTCTCACATGAGAACGGGGTCGGGCGGGAGCGGAGGCTACTCCTGGGCTTGATAGAACCAGAGCCCGAACATGTTGATGTCGCGATCGGCCTCAACGGCGACTTGCTTGCACTCGACGATCGCGCGGGCGATCGAGTCACCCGGGACGCGGAACAGCCAGTTCCGCCAGCGGTGCTTGCGGTCGTTGCCTTCGATCGTCCAGTCACCGACTGCGGTCCCGTCGATTTCGATCCGGGTCTTAATGTCCCCGCGCACGAAGTCGATTCGCTTGGCGATGACGACCTCGCGGCCCTCGACCAAGTTCTGGATCTCCCATTGCGAGCTGCCGCCGACGTGGCTCCGGCCGCGGGCGCTGGCCTTGACGCCGTCGGGGTAGGTGAAGGACTGGTTCGCCTTCCAGTCCTGCTTGGCCCCCACGATCTGGAACTTGTGAGCCGACTCGCTCTTCCGCTCGCCGACGTCGATTCGATCCACGAGGGAGTAGTTCTTCCCGTCCATGTAGATCTTGTCGGGGAGGACGCTCGACTGCTTGAGCTCTTCCCAGGTCAGCTCCTTGGCGGCTGGGTCCTTGCCGGTCTCGACCGGCTCTTCCTCAGCCTCAGGCTCGTCGGCCCCGGCGGCGGCCTCGACGGGTCGTGAGGGCGGCGGCGCTTGAGGCTTGACGTCTGCCGCGAGGCGGAGGTTGTCGGCCGCGCCGCTCAGGCGGTTGATCAGGTTCTCGATGTCGCCGCGGAGCGGCTTGGCCTCGCGAGCCATGCCACGGAGGCCCTCAATGATCTCCTTGAACTGCTCCCACTCCCGTACGCCGTTGAGCTCGGGGAAGTTTAGGTCGACGTCGGTCCGCATTTCGTCTGCGAGCTCGAGCAGGAGTCGGAACCCCTGAATGATCTGAGGTAGGTCGAGGGAGTTGGTCTCGAGGAGCATGGCCAGGACCATGTCGGCTGCGCGCACGTCGCGGGCGCTGTGGATGCCGTTGCGCGCGAGGGCACCGAGCGATCCGCGAAGGTCGGCCAGGAGGCTGGCGAGCGAGTTGCGCAGGTCGGCGTCGAGTGCCGTGCCGGCCATGCCCGCCACGCGACGGAAGCGAAGGTTGACTTCGCCCGGGCCCGGGTTGGCCGGGTCGCGAGCGTCGGTGATTTCGATCGTGTCGGCCGTGATCAAGATCCGCGCGAGCTCGACGCCGTCCCGAGGATCGGGGGCCTTGCTGTCGACGTCGATCCGACAGGTCTCGTAGATCCGACGGTGCCCCTTGAACTTGGGGTTGGCCTTGTTGACCACGAACTCGACGGGGTCCTCGACGTATTTGAGGACGATGTAGCAGGTCGCGGGGAGCTGCGGGAGCTGCTTGGCTGGGTCAATGCTGACGATCTTTGGATCCCAGAGGATCACGTCGTTGCCCTCTCCGTCGACGGCGTAGCCCGCGTTCACGTCGATCGACATGTCGCCGCGCCGGCGCCCGATGACCTTCAGCTCGCCCCGCCAATGCGGCACCAGGCCGTGGCCGTGGAGGCTGCGGTTGTGCAGCTTTCGCTTCTCGACGTGGTAGCGCTCCCCCGTTTGAAAGTCCTCACTCTCGAGGCGGAGTCCGTGGAAGTGATTTAGGCGTAGGTAGCCCTGACGTGCGTCGTCGGCCATTGCTCGCTCCTTCTACTCGGGGACGAATTCCATAGCACCCCCTTCGTCCCCGCCGAGGGGGTCGAAGTAAGCGCTCGCTTCGTCGCCTTGAATCCAGGTGTCGACGCCGACCGTAGAGGTCACGCCGACGGTGATTGCGGAATCGTATTCCTCTTCTTCGTGCTCGGCGAAGACGAGGTAGTACTCAGTGTGAACGGGCTTCTCCTGCTCGACGATCCGGTGAATCCGGAGGATCGTCTGAGCGTCGACTTCGTCGATCGGGAGCGGGATCTTGACCACGAACGAATGAGCGCGATCGACCCGGTGGGTCAGGATCGTGTCGACGCCGACCGTCGAGCTGATCCCGACCACGAACCCTTCGAAGGGCCAGGCGTTCTCGACGATCTGGGGGTCGACGCCGGTGAAGATTCGGAGGTAGACCCGCAGCCCGCGCGGGGTCCCGCGGAGGTGATAGAGCTCGACGGCCTTGGTGATCAGGCTCCGCCGCTTGGCTTCGCTCCAGCCGGCCTCGAGGGTTAGCGCGACCCAGCTCGCGAGGTAGTCGAGGAACTCGGGGGGGCACTCGTGGGCGTCGAAGAAGCGCTCGAGGTTGTCGAGCTTGGCGTCCGTTTGAAACTGAATGTGCTGCATGACCTGGAGCAGGTCACGCACGAAGTTCCGCCCGGTCAAGTCGCTCCGCTGATAGAGCTGGGGGAGGAGGTCGAGCAGCGAGCGATCCGAGAGGGTCAACTCGATTCGCTGGGAGGGGTCTTGGAGATCCAGTTGGCGCCCAGGCTCCGGGCGCTGCGCGACGACGGTTCCGCGCTCGCGCGGGCCTTCGCTCAGGCGGAGTCGAATCCGCTCGGGCGCGACGCCGGCCAGACTCAAGATCTTCCTCGCCTTGTGGATTGGATAGCCGACCAGCTGCGGAACTGGCACCTCGCGGAGGGCGAGCGACTTCTTGATCTGCTCGAGAGTCGTCTCGCGATGACGAGCGGAGAGCCCGAGCCCTTCCGGGTCCTCCTCGGGGGGCGCGCCCCCGTTGTCCGAGTTTCCCTCGGACTCGCTCAAGTCAGCGTCTCCTTGATGATCTCCTTGATCGAGACCGAGACGACGTGCACGAGCTCGTCCTCGCGGAGCGGAACCGTGACCACGGTCCGCTTGAGGTCTTCGTCGTAGAGCTCGAGGTCCTCGACGTAGTCGACTTGCTCTTCGTCTTCAACGACGCGATAGAGGTCGCTCTTGTGGAGCGAGCGTCCAAACGGCCAGCCGCCCCGGTCGGGCCCGCCAAAGAGCGGGTGGAGCGAAGTCCGGATTCGCTCCTCGAGGCGCGCCTTGAGGCGATCAGCGGCGGCCCCGCCCCGCTTGAGGACGACGCCCACGTTGACGGAGATCTCGACGAAGCGCGGTTTGCCGACCCGGAGCCGAGTCGTGACGAGGCGTCGCTCGTCGAGGAAGTCCTGGACCCGGCGGAGCAGCTCAGGGGCTGGGACTGGCTTGCGCTGCAGGTCGCGTGTGCTCTGCTCGCCGCGCGGCACGATGAGGAGGGTCACTTCGCCCTCGCGGCGGGGGGTCTTGAGGCAGCGAGCGCGCGCGACGTTGGGCGAGGCCTTGAGCGCGAGCCACTCGTAGTCCTCGATCGTGACCGCCCGATAGCGGTGGCGGACGACCTGAGGCCCACGCAGCTTGGCCTCAGCGAGCGTCTCCATGTCTGCGCCGCCCCGGGCCCGGTAGTAGTTGCTGACGCGATCGACGTAGGGGACCGAGTTGCGAAGAACGCGGAGCGCTCCTGCGCCGACGTTGCCGACGAGTCCGCCGCCGGTCTGATACCGCTCGGCCAAGATCACGTTCGGGCCAGGCGGCGGGATCATTCCGCGTCGCCCGTCGCCGAACACGACGCTCCCCGTGGTCGGGTCGATCAAGTAGTGGCGGTCGGTCGACTCGCTCGCGTAGAAGCTCTCGACGCGGTGCCAGCGACTCCAGACCTCGACTGGGTTGCCCGCCTCGTCGCGCTCGATTCGGAGCGCGTCCTCCCCTTCTTCGGCGAGCAAGCGGCGCTGCTCGCGGACGCCGGGGACCTCGTGCTCGCGGACAGCGATCCGCTCGCCCGGGAGGACCGGGAACGCGGAGAAGGTGAAGGTCTGATCTGGGGTCCCGTCCGAGTGACCGAGGACCTCGTCTGTGACCTCGGCCGCATGAACACCTGAGGCGGTGTTGAGGAGGAGATCCACGATCTTGGGCGAGGCCGCGTAGCTGCCCATTTCGAGCCGGCAGCGAAGCCAGTAGAGCTCTTGACCGAACTCGCTACGGAGCGCGTGCTTGGCGGGGCCGTCGAACTCGACGATCCCCGAGCGGGTCAGGTTGAAGGTCTCGTCGCGCGGCTTGAGATCGGCCCAGTGCTCGCCGTCCCAGTATTCCCAGGCCAGGCGTTGGTCCGGCTTGCGGCGGCGGCGGCGCTTCTCGCGTTCAGAGACCTCCTCGGCCAAGGGCTCGTCCAACACGACGTCGTGGGGGAGCTCTTCAAACTCCTCCAGGCGAACGTAGAGCCGAATCGGCTGGGCGGGAAAGGCCTGGTCGCAGCCGAGGTAGAGGGCTGGGTTCTCCTCGCGGAAGGGCTCGAAGGCTTGGAAGCTCTTGAACTGGTCGCGGGTGATATCGGTCCGGTCGACGAACTTGAAGTCGTTGTAGGTCAAGCAGCGATCGACAGCGAAGGGGACTTGGCTGTAACGGAGCTCGAGGCTCCGGCAGGCGGGCGGAGCGAGCGGGTGCTCGTCGTGCCAGACCCAGTTGCCGTCCACGACCAGATACCCGCCGGGGCGGCCGTAGTCGCCCTGCACGATTCGGAGTCGGATCCAAGGGCCCTCTTGGCCGTTGATCTCGGTCTCAGCGAAGTCTTGAGGGCGAATGAAGCTGATCGTGCCGGTCTGGCCGAGGGCGTTCGTCGAATCGCGGAAATCGGCCTCTTGTCCTTCTGGAACCCCCTCGGGGGTCGTGCGGGCGAGCTGGATCCAGCGGCCCCCGTTCCAGTATTCGAGCGCCAAGATCAGGTTCTTCGTCGGCTTGGCAGCGGGGACGAGGGTCGGGTCGGCGCTCACGAAGTCGAGGAACACGCGGGCGTCGCTCTTGCCGAGGCACTCGCTGCTCAGCACATAACAGGCGCTGTCGGTCGTGGGCTGCTCGCCGAAGGGATAGAAAGTCTTGGTCGTGTCTTGGGGCACAAACACGTCGCCCGCGACGAGCGCGAGGGTCATGTCAGCCATGACGCCCACGTCGAGGATATGGGCCGCCGCAGTGATGGCGCCCACGATCGTCTCGATCGGCGCGGCCGGGAGCTCGATCAAGTGGCCCCGGATCCAGAATCGCTCGACCTCGACTTCTTGTCCCTCGTCGTCCAGCTCGAGCGGACCCACGATCGCAGCCGCGATGTCCTCGAGAGGACCCTCGAACCCGATCGTCTTTTCGCTGCCGACCGCGGCGTCTTCCTCAGGCGGGATCTCGACGGTCTCGAGGTCGCGCCAGCGGTGCCCGTTCCAGTATTCCCACTCCAGGAGGGCGGTCAGGCCCTCGGTCTTGGCCTGGGGGCACTCGAACACGACCTGCACGATTCCAGTCTCGGCGAGGGTCTCGAAGCGGGCGTCAGCCAGGTAGATGTAGCGATCGATCTCCTTGGTCCCCGCGAAGGCGTCGAAGGGGCGGCGCGGGACGGCGTGGAGAGTCTCGGTGTGGACCGCGACTTTGTCGCGGTGAATCGAGACGACCTCCGCGAGCCTCGTCGAGACCGCGTAGAGGTCCTGCTCGGTCTCGAACACGATGCTCTCGCCGTCCTCGTTCGGCTCGGTCGCGATCTGAGTTCCGCGGGGGACCCAGGTGCCGCCGTTGAATCCGTCAGCGAGGTGAAAAGTCAGCATTGTTCGCGCTGGCTGGGGCGGACGAAGTCGGATCCCGATCAAGTCGAGCAAGGTCAGGTAGACCTTCTCTGGGACCCGGTTGAGACGGAACAGGACCATCTCCGTCATCCACGAGAAGAGCTCAATGAGCGTGATCCCAGGATCGCTTGGGTTGAAGTTCGTCCACTCGGGACAGTATTGAGGAATGAGGCGGATCGCCTCGTCCCTGATCTGCTCGAAGGTGCGGTCGTCGAGGTTTGGAGAGGGGAGGGCCATGGCGCCTCAAGGACTCTTCTGGAGGTAGAACGGGTAGACGAGGTTGTAGACGTTGTTGGTCGCGATCACCTGGTACTCGATCTTGGTATCAACCTTGTTCAGGGCCTGGGGATCGACGTCGCAGTCGACCTTGAGGGCCTGGATTCGCGGCTCCCACTTGTTCAGTGCCTCGGTGACGTAATAGATCACCAAGCCGTGGGTGTTGCTGTTGTTGGGCGCGAACACGAGGTCGTGAACCGCGCAGCCGAAGTCGGGGCGCATCAGGCGTTCGCCGAGCGAGGTGCCGAGAATCACGAGGATGGACTCCTCGATGTTCTCCTCGAATTGGCTCATGGCGATGCCGCGTCGCCGATCGAGGTCGACCGGGAACTTCCAACCTACGCCCAGAAAGGACTTACGCGTGTCGTAGCCGCTGGGGCTAGCCATGCAGATCGCTCCGAGGCGGACTCTAGGGAGGCCCAAGAGCGGTGTCAAGCGGGTGGGGGGGGTGACTCCTCACGGTTTCCCCGCTCGCCGCGAGCGACGGCTCGGTGGCCCCTCTTGCTGAGGGCGTCGACCGCGCTCAGGGTGCCCGGCGCGATCCCTCGTTTGCTGGCCCGAATGAAGGCCACAAGCTCGGCCGTCTCCTCGCAGAGGGCCTCGGCTTCAATGCGCTCCATGGCCTCTGTATTGGTCAGGCCGCTCCGATAGAGGAGGCGGTAGGCCTGCTTGATCTTGGTCCGCGCGCTCAAGCTGATCCCGGCTCGCCGGAGCCCGATCCGGTTAATGCTCTCGGCCAGCGCCGGTCGCCCGCCGAACGTAAAGAAGGGCGGGAGGTCCTTGTTGCTGACCGAGAGGGCGGAAACCATGGCCAGGCGCCCGATCCGACAGAACTGGTGGATCCCGGTGAAGCCTGACATCAGGACTCGGTCGCCGACTTCGCAGTGGCCGGGCACGCTGGCCTGGTTCACGAACACCACGTGGCTTCCAACCCGGCAATCGTGGGCGACGTGGGTCAGCGCCATGAACATGTTGTCGTTCCCGATCACCGTCGCTTCGCCGGGCTGGGTGGCGCGGTGGACTTGGCTCCCTTCGCGGAAGCAGTTCCGGTCGCCGATTCGGGTGTAGGTCACTGTCGCGGGGTCGAAGCCGAGGTCTTGGGGGAGGTGGCCGATCACGGCGTGGGGGTGAATCTGGTTTCCGTCGCCGAGGGTCGTGTGGCTTCCCACGAACGCTCCTGCCCAGACCCGGTTGTCGCGCCCCATGACGACTCCGTCTTCGATCACGGCGTAGGGCCCGATTCGGGTTCCGGGGCCGAGGACGACGTCCTCGCCGATCACAGCGGTGGAGTGGATCTCAACGGCGTCGCTCATGGTCCTGGCCCAGCTCTGGGTTCCTGCGGATCGACGAGCTCGGTGCGAATCACCGGTGCGCGTCGGGGGGAGGCAGAGAGATTACCTTGGGCGGCGAAGAGGCCCACACCTGATCTCGACGATCCGGTCGGAGGGTTTCTCGAGGAGCCGCATGAAGGTCGAGTCCTTCCTGGAGATCGCGCGAGGCTACCGAGCTGTGTTCTTCGACAGCTACGGTGTCCTGCGCGTGGGGGACCACGTGCTCCCTGGCGTCGCGGGGGCGCTCGCGGCGCTTGAGGCGGCTGGGATCCCGTACTGGGTCCTGACCAACGACGCCTCTCGTGACCGAGCGGGGGTGGCGGCCGCCTTCAACGGCTTGATCCCGACCGAGCGCTTCGTGAGCAGCGGGCAAATGCTGGTCGAGTTCCTCCAGCGCGAGCCCCCGCCAGGCCTCCTGGCCTACCTCGGTCCAGCCAGGGCGGAGCCGCTGTTGGCGCTCGCGGGCTGCCCTTTTCGGCCGCTGCGCGACCTCGAGACCCTAGACGGGGTCGCTGCGATCGCGCTCATGGACGAGGAGGGCTTCGACTGGGAGCGCGAGCTGAATCGCGTCGTCAACTACGCTCGGGCCCACCCGGAGCTCCGGATCTATGTGCCCAACCCCGATCTGGTCTATCCGACCGAGGCAGGAGTCGGCCTCGCGGCCGGCGCCCTCGCGGCTCTCCTGGAGGCGGTCCTCGGAACCGCGCCGCTCGCGTTTGGCAAGCCGGCCGCGCCGATCTTCCACCACTCCCTCGAGTTGGCCCGCGCGGAGCTAGGTGAGCTCTCGCCAAGCGAGGTCCTCATGGTGGGCGATACCCTCACGACCGACGTCCGCGGTGGCCAGGCCGTGGGGCTCGCGACTGCCCTCGTACTCTCGGGAAACACGACCCCAGAGGCCCTTCAGGATCAAATCGCGGCCAGCGGGCTGCGTCCCGATCACCTTTGCAGTGAGGTCCGGGCCTGAGCGGAAGCTCGGCGCGCGGTAAGGGGTTGTCGGAGAATTACTTCGGCTCTCGCTTGCCCTCGTCGCCGTGGGCTGCGTTCGACCTCGGCCACGTAGCCCACTACGCTTACCCTCGGCCTGCCTTGCCCACAACGACGAGTCCTGCGCGAGAACCTGAACTAATTCTCCGACAGCCCCTTAGGATCTGTCCATGCGACTTCTGGTGACTGGCTGTTGTGGTTTCATTGGCTCCGCCTTTCTGCGGCGGGCCTTGGCCGACTCGGGTGTTGAGCGCCTGATCAACCTCGACGTCCTGACGTATTCGGGGAGGCGAGAGAACGACCTCGAGGTTCGCGACGACCCGCGCTATCGCTTCGTAGAGGGCGACATCGCCGACGCGGCCCTCGTCTCGAGTCTGTTCAGCGAAGAGCAGCCGACTGCGATCGTGAACTTCGCCGCCGAGAGTCACGTCGATCGGAGCCTGTTTGCGGCCCGACGGTTCGTAAAGACCAACATTGAGGGGACGCTCTGTCTCCTCGAGGCGGCGCGCGCCGAGCAGGAGCGGAGCGGGTCGCCGATCCGGTTCGTGCACGTCAGCACCGACGAGGTCTATGGCGACCTCGGGCCTGACGACCCAGCCTTCAGCGAGACGACGCCTCTCGACCCGCGCAACCCCTACTCGGCCACCAAGGCCGGAGCGGATCTCCTCGTTCAGGCCTTCGCGGCGACGCACAAGCTGGAGGCGCTCGTGACGCGCTCCTCCAACAACTACGGGCCGCGCCAATACCCGGAGAAGCTGGTCCCGTTGATGATCACCAACGCGATCGACGACCTCCCGCTGCCGATCTATGGCGACGGGCTCAACGTCCGCGACTGGCTTTGGGTCGAGGACAACTGCGCCGGGGTTTGGGCTGCGCTGACCCGCGGCACCTCGGGCGAGGTCTACAACTTTGGCGGTGAGAGCGAGCGCACCAACCTCGACGTCGTGACCGGGATCTTGAGCGCGCTCGGGAAGCCCGAGTCCCTGATCACCTACGTCAAGGATCGCCCCGGCCACGACCGCCGCTACGCGATCGACTGCACCAAAGCCCGGACGACGCTCGATTTCACCCCTGGCCTCCGCTTCGAGGAAGGGCTCGAGCGGACGGTCCGCTGGTACGTCGACAACCAAGACTGGTGGCGGCCGCTCAAGGGTGTCTCGTTCCAGGAGTACTACCAGCAGCACTACGGCAAGCTCGGACTCAGCACGTGAAGCTAGCGAGCGCAGAGTCGACTAAGGGTGTCATTGGCCGCGTGCTAGGTGAACTCTGGGCTCGCGCTCGGCGCTCCCCGACCGAGACGATTCGCGAGTTCCTCGGCGAGACCGTTTGGCAGTGGGACCTAGCCACACTTCCGCCTTTCCAGCGTCGGATCGTTCAGAGCCTTCGGCTGCTCTACCTCGTCGGGCGGGGGTTCGTGTCCTCTCGGGCCCAGCACCAAGCAATGGCGCTGACCTATACGACGATGTTGGCCTTGGTCCCGACCTTCGCGATCATCATCGCGATCCTCTCGGTGAAGGGACTGCAGCAAGCGCGGGGCCGCCTAGAGACCTTCTTGATCGACCACATCGCGGCCTCTCCTCCCCAGGCGGTCGCCCTCACAGAGTGGCTCAACGAGCTGGCGGTTAACACCCAAGGGGGTGGCGGCGCGGCCGGTGCGGCGTTCTTCGTGTTCTTGTTCTTCACGATCATTGCCCTCCTGGGAACGCTCGAGAGGACCCTCAATGACATTTGGGGAGTCAAGAAGGAGCGCTCGTTTATCAACCGGTTCGTGACCTACTGGTGTGTAGCGACCCTCGGTCCGATCCTGCTGGGGGTTGCGCTCGTCCAGGGCAGCAACCTCGAATACAAGATCTGGGAGGCAGCGGACGGTGTCCGCGTGCTTGGAAGCGGCTTGGTCGCGCAGGCGACCCCAACCCCCGACCCGAGCCCAGGCGTCTCGCCAGTGACCTCGAGCGCGGCTGCAGAAGGCCCTGACGACGACGTGCCCCTGTTTGGCGGCGTCGGTGGCTCCATAGCTCGGGAGTTCGAGCGTCCGCTCGAGACTCCGCCTCCAGGGACCAAGACGGGACCGGTCGCCAGCGAGACGCCCACCGCCCAGGAGGCGATCCAGCGCCGGTTCAAGCGCTCTTTGGCTGGGGCTCGAACCGTGACCCCGGCTCAAGCTGGAGGTGGAACCTCCATCGTCTCCTTGGTCCTCACGATCATCACATTCACGCTCCTGTATGCCTTCTTGCCCAACACTCAGGTCCGGCTCAAGCCCGCGCTCTACGGGGCGATCACAGCCGCCGTGCTCTGGAGTCTGACCAAGTGGGCCCTGACGCTCTCGAGCACGACCTTGGTCAGCTACAACTCGGCCTACGGCTCCATGGCCACGATCCCGATCACTATGTTCTGGCTCTACTTGAGTTGGTTGATCGTGATCTTGGGTGCCGAGTTGGCCTTCGCGCTCCAAAACCTCAAGACTCAGCGCAAGGAGGAGCTCGCGAGTGAGACGACCGCCTTGTTCAAGGAGACGGTCGCGCTGCGAATGTGCACTGCGATCGCGGATTCGTTCGAGCAGGGGGACGATCCGCCCCACGTCGAGGGATTGGCGGAGTTGACCGGCGCGCCGCGAAACCTCTGCTTGACGCTCTTGTTCCACCTGACTCAGGACGGGATCCTTCGCGAGAGCGAGAGCCGCGAGGGCCGCGCGGGCTACGCTCCCGCCAGGCCGATCGACAAGATCTCCGTCAGCGACATCGTGGACTCGCTTCGGGAGCGGAGCGGGATCGCGTTCGACCTCAGCAGCGGACCCGACCTAGAGGTCATTCAGCGACACCTCGACCAAGCCAACGCCGCCTCGAAGGCCCTTGCGAGCCGGACCAGCCTTCGTCGAGTCGTGCTCCAACTCCACGAAGAGATCAAGTCTGGGAACGACCACTCGGTCGTCCCCGAGACGGCCGCCGCCGGGGCGGTGAGCCGCGAGGCGATCCGCCGGATCTCTACCACGCGCCTCAAGTCCGAGCGCCTGTCGCCGCCCAGCGAGGAGGAC
>JAESQQ010000329.1 GCA_016765095.1 Planctomycetota bacterium
GGAGCGGCCCAAGCGCCCTTGGGCCGGGATCAGGCGCCGCCGCGGGACCAAGCCGCCGCGGGGACTTCAGCGCCCCCAACTCAGCGAGTGGGCGCTCGCGGGCGCGGTCGCGCTGACCGGTGTCGGCGTCAGTCTGCTCGTGTGGGGCGGCCCCCCGCTCGTGGTCGCGAGCTTGTTCGCGACCCTAGGCGTCGTCTATCTCGCGCACGGCTCGCCGCCCAAGCCGGGTCGTCCGCGCTCAGCCCACGTCGTCGGCGCCTCGTTCCTCGCCGCGCTGGTCGCGATCGGAGCCCTCGGTCACCGGCTCCAGGAGCCCCCAGCTCCACCGGGCCTCACCTCCAGCAAGACCCCAGGTCCCGCGCGGGCTGCCCTCCCGAGCTTTGGGGCGCGCGACCTCGACCTCGGGGCCGAGGTGCTCCAGTCCCGAATCGAACAGGCCCAGACCACCTGCGACGCGTTCGACGCAGACGGCTTCCAGGACCGGCTCCGACTCCGCGTCGCGAGGCACCACCTCGGACTCCTCGAAGAGATCCTCACCCGACGCCGCGCAGCGGAAGAAGAGGCCTACCTGGCTCGGGCCGCGACCACGTCCAGCGAGCACGCAACGGGGACCGCGCTTCGGCGGCTCGAGAAACGTCAGGACGCAATGACCTCCTGGCAGCGCGCCCTCGCCCTCGATCCCCTCCACCCCCAGGCCGTCGACTGGCTCTGCTCGGTCGCGATCGGATCCCACGTGCTCCGAGCCCAGGTCGCCGCCCTGGAGGGGATCCCCGACGAGATCAAGGCCCACTACGCGGCCGGTCGCTTGGCCGAGGGCGACCTCCTCTGGATCCACCTCCAGCACGTGGTCCCGCTCGCCTCGGGCCTCGACGCGGCCCTCGCGACGCGCCCTCGCCCGCTCCCCGACGCGTTCGCCCGCGCCGGTCAGAGCGCCTATCAAAGAGCGCTCGCGCGTGGAGACGTGCCGGGCGCGCGCTCCGTCCTTGGCAGACAAATCGAGTTCCCAACGCCCGGGGGGCCCCCGCCTTGGTGGGAGGGGTTGCCTGGGCCCGAGCTTGAGATTTCCCTCCTGCTCTTGGGCTCGAGGACCCTGTTCCCGCCTCGCGCGACGCCCACCGCCCTCGCAGCCCGCCGCGTGAACGCTCGCGCCGAGGCTTTGAACTGGACTCGCCGCACGCTCCGCGGGCGACTCCGGAAGGCCCTCTGGCACGTCGAGGTCTCGCAGTTGGCTCAGCCCTACGCAGATTGCGTGGCCCCCGCTGACCGAATCGCGCTCCGCGAGTTGGTGACTGGAGTCCGAACCCTGGCCGGCGACTCGATCCAGCACGCCGGGCTCCCCGAGCACTTCCGGATCGTGCACAGCAAGCTCCACGACGCGCGCCAGCGCGAGCTCCGCGAGCGACTCGCCTGGAGTGGGCTCTCCGAGCAGCCGGACCTCGAGTTGGCTGGGATCCTCCCCGCCGCGCGCAAGCGGGTCCGGGCTCAGCGAGCCGTCGCCTGGAGAGAGATCGAGCTCCGCTGGGCGATCGAGGGCGCGAGCCCAGAAGAGCAACCGTGAGCGAAACCGCTGAAGCCTGGGGCCTCCCCCAAGATCGCGAGGCGGCCGAGGCGCAAATGGGCCGTCCCCTCCAGGGCCGCTCGCGCGTCGCCTCGCGCTGTCACTTGAAGCTGCCCGTGGTGCTGGAAGTCCACCCCGACTGGGACGGGCGCCCCTTCCCTACGCTCTACTACCTGACCTGCCCCCTGGCCAGGATCCGGGTCAGCCGGCTGGAGGCCGCAGGTGGCGTCCGCGAGTGGACGGCCCGAGTCGCGGAGGAGCCGGCGCTCGCGAAGTCCTTGGCTGAGGCTCACGACGACTACGCCGCGCGGCGCGAGTCGCTGCTCGAGCCCGAGCATCCGCTGCACGGCCTCCTCAGCGGAGGTGTCGGCGGAGGACGCGGCGTCAAATGCCTGCACGCCCACTACGCCCACGCTCGGGTCGGAGGCGCGAACCCAATCGGCGAGGCGGTGCTCTCAGGGGTCGAGCCGCTCGACTGCCGGGGCCCCTGCGTGGCAGATGGCGCCTCGGTCGCCGCCTGGCGAGAGCCAGGCGCCCCTCGCTCCTAGTGGCGGTCGGTCCTTCCCTTCGGGCCTTGCTGCCCAGAGCAGGTTCGAAGCCCTACGAACCGCTATGCCCTACCGAGGCTTACACTTGCGCGCACGCCTGGCTAGGATGATGGCAGCTCAATTGGTGAACGAAGCCCGCCGCCGACAACTCGAGATCCTGCGAAGTTGGTCCCCCCAGGAGCGCCTGCGTCGGGGCATGGAGCTCACCGCAATGTGCTGCGCTGCGCTGCGCGAGACGCGCGCATTCGGCGTCAGCACCCACAGGCATCGCAGGACGAGCTGCAAGCACTTCGGCTGCGCGAGATCCTGAGTCGACCCCCGACTCGGTGAGCATTCTGAATGCTGGTCTTCGCCGGCTCTACGAGAACGTCGCTGCCACCGGCTTGCCCGTATTCGTCGACGGCTCGATCGCGGCAATGTGGTACGGAGAGCCCCGCAGCACCCTCGATATCGATCTCGTGATCCGAGCTGGACCGGATGACGCCGAGCTCTTCGTCACGGCCTTTCCTGAAGATTCGTTCTACGTCCCTCCTGTCGAGGTGATCCGAGCGGAACTGAAGCGCGGCAGCGGGGGCCAGTTCAACGTCATTGATCTGGCCAACGGATTGAAGGCCGATATCTACGTCGCTGGGGACGACCCGCTGATTGGCTTCGGCTTCGACAAGGCGGTCGAGCAGGTGACCGGAGGCGTGACTCTCAACATAGCTTCGGCTACCTACGTGGTCGCTATGAAGCTCCGGTTCTACGGAATCAGCAAACAGGACAAGCATCTACGCGACATTCGCAGCGTCCTCGCGATCTCACCGGATGCGGTCGATATGGCAAGCGTCCTCGAATGGGCCACGCGCTTCGGAGTAGAGGACACCTGGCGCGCGTGCCAGGAGAGCCCAGGCGAGGAGTAGCTCCGAATGGCGCGCAGCCTCTGACCAAGAGGGTCGCCGAGGAGGCAGTCGGGTCGTCGGCCGGAGCCGCTAGGTAGGGCGTCGTCATGGATTCCCTCGCCACCGAACGGCTCGTGCTGCGCGCCTGGCAGCCCGCCGACCTTGCCCCGTTCGCGGCCCTCAACGCGGACTAGCAGAGGCTCTGAAGCGCTCCGCGAGGTAGGAAGGAAGGCTCGATCAAGTGATTCAC
Organism: Planctomycetota bacterium; assembly: GCA_016765095.1. Taxonomy (GTDB): domain Bacteria; phylum Planctomycetota; class J058; order J058; family J058; genus NORP233. Next base: position 3,238 of record JAESQQ010000329.1, read on the forward strand.
TCCGTCCCAGAACTCCCAGGTTGTTGAGACCTTCCAGTGGGAATTCCGGATGCGCGGGAAGAAGCTAAGCCGCTTGTCTCCAGTGCCTTACCGTCACTGCGCCAATTCGATTACTGCGAATGATTCGAATATTGCGATAAGGTGGCGCTGTGGGGGAGGTACCTATGGCTCAAACCAAGTCCGTCCTGTTGGACCCAGACCAGATCGATTTCGCAAAGCACGCTGCGGAGGTGTTGTCGGGCTACGTCGGCAAATTGAAGAAGAAGGAACTGGTCAAGATCCGAGCGGAAGATGGTGGGCCGACGATCGAGGTTCCCCTACCCGCTTTCCGTCTGCTCCTTGAGATCCTTCGCGGCCTGTCGATTGGAGATGGCGTGTCGGTCGTGAGAACTCATGCCGAACTCACGACCCAGGAAGCAGCCAACATTCTCAATGTCTCTCGCCCCTACCTGATCGGCCTCGTAGAGAAGGGGGCGATTCCATGCCGCAAGGTGGGGAACCGCCGCAAGATTCGACTCATTGATCTCCTCGACTTCCAAGAGCGAGACGACGAGGAGCGAAGGCGAGTCCGAGAGAAGCTCGCAGAAGAAGCCGAGAACCTGGGCCTGACGTACTAGCGCCGTGTCCTCCTTCACCGTCATCTACGACACGAATGTCCTGTACCCGAATGAGATGCGGGACATTCTCGTTGAGATTGCGGCGCACCCGTCAGGGGTCGTCCGCGCCCGGTGGAGTAGCCACATCCTCGAAGAGCTGAGAAGGACGCTCCACGAGAAGGCGGGGATCGAGCTTGAGAAGCTCGACAACATGATCACCCTGATGGGTGATGCGGTTCGAGATGCTTTGGTCGAGGGATACGAGGAACTCATCGTTGGGCTAGAAGGGCTACCCGACCCTAATGACCGTCATGTCCTGGCTGCGGCAATTCGCGCTCATGCTCAGGTCATAGTGACGCAGAACCTAAAGGACTTCCCCCCGGAGTATCTCCAGAAGTTCGGCATGGAGGCCCAATCAGCGGACGTCTACCTTCGTCACCTCGTCGAACTGGCTCCAGGCGTTGTCTACGGGTCATTGAGGGAGATATCTCAGCGTAGAAAGCGAGCACCCAAGGCGGTGCGAGAGCTAGTGGACGCGTTTGAGGCCTGTGGGATGCCGCTGAGCATGGGGGATATCCGCCAATGGCTGGACAGCAACCGGCTCGAGTAGGGAGGCCGGGATGACTATTGGTGGATTTGGTCGGATCACTCCCCTCCAGGGCGACATGCTTTCGCTCGGCGGCCTTGGTCTCGGACGGTCGGGTGAGACGGAGGAGCCCGATTAAATCCGCCTCCTCGGGCTGGATTCGAACCAGATCCAACCCGCCGATTGTGGGTTGGAGTCAGGCTAGGCGCTCGCGCCCGATCAAGCCCCGGGGAACACTCGCGTCAGGATCGCGTCGAGGTCGAGGCCGCGGGGGAGAGTTCCAAACTCGTGGCCGTGGCGACCGAGTCGGCCGGCGCAGAACGCGTCGCTGACTGCACTCGGGGCGTGGCGGACGAGGAGCGAGGCCTGGAGCGCGGTCGCCATTCGCTCGACGATGTCCCGGGCGCGAAGCTCCATGTCCTCGACGTCGTTTAGCTCTCGAGTGAGGTCGTCTAGGGAGGTGTCGAGGAGGGGGTTCTGGCCACGGGTCGACTCCAGCTCAGCGAGAAAGGCCTCGACCGCGTCTGGGTTGCGCCGGGCGGCGCGGAGGACGTCGAGGCACTGCACGTTGCCCGATCCCTCCCAAATGCTCCCGAGCGGGGCCTCGCGGTAGAGCCGGGCGAGGGGCGTGTCCTCGACGTAGCCGTTGCCGCCAAAGCACTCGAGCGACTCGCTGACCATGCGGATGACGCGCTTGGCGTTCCAATACTTGGCGACCGCCGTCGCCACGCGGCCGAAGGCCTGCTCCGCTGGGTCCTTGGAACCTGCCGCCGCCGCGACCCGAAACGCGAGGACCGTCGCGGCCTCACTCTCGAGGGCCAAGTCAGCCAACACGTTGCGCATCAGGGGCTGCTCGATCAGGCGCTTCCCAAAGGCCGAGCGGTGGCGGGTGTGGTGGAGGGCCTGGACGAGGGCCGTGCGCATGATCCCGGCCGACCCAAGCGTGACGTCGACTCGAGTCGAGTGGACCATTTCAATGATCGTGGGAACACCGCGCCCCTCGCCGCCTATGCGCTGGGCCCACGTCTGGTCGTATTCGATCTCGCTCGAGGCGTTCGACCGGTTGCCCAACTTGTCCTTGAGCCGCTGAATGAAGAAGTTGTTCTTCGTCCCGTCGGGACGCCAGCGCGGGACGAGGAAGCAAGTCAACCCGCCGGGTGCCTGGGCGAGGGTCAAGAAGGCGTCGCACATAGGCGCCGAGCAGAACCACTTGTGACCTCGGAGGAGATAGGCCCCCTCCCCGATCGACTCGGCTTGAGTGCTGTTCGCGCGGACGTCGCTGCCGCCCTGCTTCTCGGTCATGGCCATTCCGAGGGTCGCGCCAGTCTTTTGGTTGGCCGGCTGGAAGCTGGGGTCGTATTCCCGGCTCGCGATCCGCGGCCACCACTCGGCCGCCAGCTCGGGCTCGTTGCGAAGCGAAGGCACCACGGCGTGGGTCATGGAGATCGGGCAACTGACGCCCTGCTCGGGCTGGGTCAGGAGGTAGAAGATCGCGCCGCGGGCGACCGACGCGCCGGGGCGCCCCTCCTCGGTCCAGGTCAGGTTGTGCGCGCCGTGGCGAATCTGGTTCGCCATTAGCTCGTGGTAGGCGGGGTGAAAATCGACCCTGTCTTCGCGTTCGCCAGTCCGCGAGTAGGTCACCAGCCGGGGTGGATTGCGGTTGGCCTCCTCGCCGAGCGCCGCCAAGCGCTGACTGCCCGCGTCCAGGCCCGCGGCCGTGACCGCCTCGTGTGCCCAACCCGCCCCGTATCGCTCGAGCGCAGAACCGAGCGCTGGGTCGCAGGCCAAGGCGTCGTGATCGGCCAGGGGAGGGACCTGGTTGGTCACCTCGTGAGTCACACGGGCGGCTGGAGTCGAGCTCATAGTGTCCCTCCGGGACGAATACCGATACTCTGGAGCGCTAGAGCGGTCAGGGTGGGGAGCAGGCGCTCCCTCTGGCTGGATTGAATCAAGGGGCCGTAGAGGGCCTCGCTCAGCGCGCCCACGAGCCACGTCGCGCTCAAGGCCGCGTCCTGGGGAGGGAGGTCCCCTGTAGCGATCCCCTCCTCGATCAAGCGCGCGAAGACCTTGGCAAACTCGCGCCGGTAGCGCAGCCGCTCGGCCGCGACGGCCTCGGGCAAAGGCTCTGCCAGCAGGGCGTAGGCGAGGCGAGGCCGCTCCAAGGCCCGCAGGACGAACGCGCGCAGGAGCGTCTTGAAGCGCGGAATCGGCTCGCTGGGCTCGGCCGAGAGCTGCTCGAGAAACGCGAGCTCGATTCCGCTGACGAGACGAAACACCTCCAGCGAGAGCTCGACTTTGTTCGGGAAGTAGCGGTAGACGGTTCCTGTCGCGACCCCCGCGTCGCGGGCCACGTCCGAGATCCGCAAGCGGGCGAAGTCACCGCGAGCCACGACTTCACGGGCCGCCGAGAGGATCGCCTGACGGCGCTCGGCCTTGCGGGCTCTGGTGTGATCGGTGGCGCGGTAGACCAAGAAGTGAATCCTTATTCAGTTCTTGAAGAAGACCATCTCGACCGCCACGTGGCAAGCGCTCTCTTTGACGGCTCCTAAACGGCCCTCAAGCCCCTCCCGGAGGAGTATCGAGCGATATCGCTCGGCCAGTGTGTCCACAGGGCGCCTGTTTGCGGGCGCACTCTCAAAACTACAGGACTTATGACTGGCCCGCGGTCTGCAACAGAGTTCACCGTCAAGCAAACAAACAAAGGACACATAACTATGAAGCTGATCGCAACCGTCGCCCTCGTCGCACTTTCTTTCACCGGAATCGCCCTCGCCTGTGGCGGCATGACTCAGATCGACCCGCCCTCGCTGCAGCTCGACGCTGGCCAGAGTGACCTGGACGTTCACAGCGTTCGCAACGAGGTCCAAGGCGTCGTCTGCCTCGTCTAAAAACACCAGCTAAGCGGCTCACCAGCAACAGAATCGCCTAGCAACAGAACCACCAACCCCATCGAGGCGGCCAACAACGTAGTTGGCCGTTTCGTGTTGGTTGAGAGCAGGTCCCGGTCCTGCAAGATCGTCTGTCCCTCCGGGACAGGCGACGGGCGGGGGTAACCCCCGCACCCTACAGATCGCATAGGGGCGCCTTCTGAGTGGTTGCGCAGCGCCGACACGTTCTCGTATGGCGACCGAATCACGAATTCCGTTTCTAGAAGATTGAATCTATAAAGCGGAGCACGATTCTGACCGGGGTCGCCTTCATGACGAAGGGGAGTCGTGAGACCAGACTCGCGGGCGACCTCTCAGAATCGTGGCCTCCGGTTTAGAACCCAAACGCGCTAAAGGACTCCTGCTCGGCGACGGCCAAGGCGCTCCGGCGAATCAACTCGCTGACGATCTCCTCGTCCATAAGCCCGCCGACAGCCAGGGTCACGACCATCGCCTCGAACGCGTAGGTCAGGTGCGCGCGATACCGACTCCAGAGCCGCTCGAAGTCCTGGCCCGGGACTCCTGCCGCCTCGAGCGCCTGGCCGTAGCCCGCGACCAACGCTCGCTCGTGGTCGCGGCGGACCTCGGGCGAGAGCGCCGTCGCGAGCAGATAGGCCACGTCCCCAATCCCCTCCCCCGACCGGACGAGCTGCCAGTCCAAGAGGCCTGGACCGCCGGGCCCCCAGTAGAGGTTGCCCGGGTGGCAGTCGTGGTGGATCAGAGTCCGAGGACCCGCGGCCAGAAAGCGCATCGCTTGGCGCCGACGCTGGGCGTAGCGCAGCGCGGGCCGACGAAGCTCGCGGGGCACGACGGCGGTCGCGCGGTCCAGACCACGACGCATGAGAGGCACGGCCAACGCCGAGCCGAGTCCGTCCTCAAGGCGCCGGACAGGACCGGCCAACCACGCCAAATCTCCTTTCAGCCGAGGGCTCTCCCAGTGACTCGCGTGCAGCTCCGCCAGCGTGGCGCAGACCTGACTCGCTTGCTCGAAGCTGAGTGTGTCGCTTGGAGTCCCCGGGCGAATTCCGCGCTCGGTCAAGTCCTCGAGCACAAGCGTGTAACCACGTCCGAAGGCCGCGACCGCCGCCAGCGCCCTCGGGCGACGCGTTGGAACGTGCTGCGCCAGCTCCAGATAGAACCGGATCTCGGTCTGAGGGAGGCGGGGGAGGGCCGTGATCGCGCGCGCCTTGAAGGACTTGCTCGGGAGCTTTATGAACCACCGCCGCGGCGCCGATCCGTCGTGGTCGACTTCGAACCGGACCCGACTCGTGGTCCCGACGTCCACGTCTAGGACCCTCGCGCCGCTGACCCGCGCCACGACCCCCTCAGCGTCAAGGACGCGCTGCGCCCAAGCGGCATTGAGCCCCTTGGGCGACTTAACGAGGAGCCCCCTGCCCGGAGCAGGCAGGAGCTAGGCCTGCTCGTTCCAGGGCGGCAGGCCAGCGCTCAAGCGCTCAGCGCAGAGCGCCTGGGCTCGTTCAAAGGTCGGCGCGCCCGTGGCCCGATAGTAGAGGGCGTGACCCTCGTGCAGGCGCGGATCCACCTTCGCTCGCAGCGGGTGGTCTCCTCCAGCCAGGTGCTCTAGCTCGCGCGCTTCGGTCTTGGCGGCGCCGACGTAGTGGACCTCTGGCTCCTGGCGATCGAGCATGCTCCCGATCGCCAACTCGAAGCAGACCGGAATCCTCATGCAGTGGTCGACGTACCAGTCGGCCTCGTCGGCGATTTTTCGCCAGGGCGTCCAAGCCACTAGTGGCTTGACCCGGAGATATCGGTAGAGGTAAACGTAGGGGCGGGGTTTACCC
>JAESQQ010000330.1 GCA_016765095.1 Planctomycetota bacterium
GGCGGGGGTAAACCGATAAACCCCGCCCCTACAATCACCCGTACCGGAACTTCTGGCGGGCAGCACTCGTACCTCGGCGCAGGGAATCTGACCGATGCAGGGAGGAGTGTTGAACACGGAACATCTACAGAGGGAATAGCAACGGGAACAGGGAATCAGCAACGCGGGCGTTTTGGCTCCGGACTTCTCCTCTGGGGGATCTTCTTCAACGTGACCGTGCTCGAGGAGGACGAGGCCTAAAGACCGCCACCGACTCGCGCGCAGCGCCTTCGATACGCCCAGTCGGGGCGCAAGTCCAATCGGGACGTGTCCGCGCAGGACGAAGGTGCGTTTCCGCACGTGTGGACGCCGCACGTGGGCGGTTTCGCGCAGCCGGTCAGGCGCGCGCGCTGGGTCCGGGCTACCCTCGCTGAGTGAACACAGACGCGACCCCCGAGCCGCGCGGCCCGCGCCGCGAACAGCCTAAGAACCCCCTCCACGGAGTCACGCTCAAGGCGATCCTCGAGGACCTCGTCGAGCGGCGCGGCTGGGAGGACCTCGGCGATCGAATCAACATTCGCTGCTTTACTCACGACCCGAGCCTCGAGTCGAGCCTCAAGTTCCTCCGCAAGACTGCCTGGGCCCGAGAGCGCGTCGAGAAGCTCTACGTGCAAGATCACCGCTAGCGGGCAAGCCATGCCTTGAGGCCAGCCCTGGGGCTCGCTTCCGGGTAACGTGGGTCCACATGGGCGCTCCCTCCCCACCCTCTCTCCTCCGCGCCCTCGAGGCCAACCTCCAGAAGGTGATGGTCGGCAAGCCCCAGGTCATCCGCCGGGCGCTCGTTCCCCTGCTCTGTGGCGGTCACCTCCTGATCGAGGACGTGCCCGGAGTCGGCAAGACGACCCTCGCTCGCGCCCTCGCGCGTTCGATTCGAGGGGACTTTGGACGGATCCAGTTCACGCCTGATCTCCTCCCGCTCGATCTGACTGGGAGCTCGGTCTTCGATCAGCGCGAGCAGAAGTTCACGTTTCACCCGGGCCCCGTGTTCACCAACATTCTCCTCGCTGACGAGATCAACCGCGCGACCCCTCGGACACAGTCGGCGCTGCTCGAGAGCATGGAGGAGCGCCAGGTCACGGTCGACGGCGTGACCCGCAAGCTCCCAAGCGTGTTCCTCGTGATCGCGACCCAGAACCCAGTCGGGCAAGTGGGGACCTTTGAGCTGCCCGAGACTCAACTCGATCGGTTCCTGCTCAGGCTCCGGGTTGGATACCCAAGCGAGGCCGACGAGATCGCGATCTTTGATCGCCAGGCCAATGGACACCCCCTAGAGACCCTCGAGCCCGTCTTGGACCTCGAGCAAGTCCAAGAGCTGCGGGCTCTCTCCCGGGAGGTTCACCTCGATCCGGCCCTCAAGCAGTATGCCGTCAGCCTCGTGCGCGCCTCTCGCGAGCACCCGGAGGTGTCGCTGGGCGCCAGCCCGCGCGGGACGCTGGCCCTCCTCCGCTCGAGTCAGGTCTGGGCTTTCCTGGAGGGCCGCACGTATGCGACTCCAGACGACGTCAAGGCGCTCGCGCCGAGCGTGCTCGGGCACCGCGTGCTGGTCACGCCCCAGGCCAGCCTCCGCGGCCGGACCGGCGACTCGGTCGTGGACGAGCTCTTGCGGCGGGTCCCGGTCCCAATCGGCGCAGGTCAGGCCGACGCCTCGGCTCCGGCAGGACGCGCGATTCGCTAATGACCTCCCAGGAGCCCGACCCTGGACGCTCCTGGCGATTGGGCCTCTTGATCGCCTTCGGTCTATTCACAGGCCTGCTTGGGGTTCTGCTCCGCAATCCGCAGCTGACGGCCCTCGGCGAGGCGATCGCCGTTGCGCTCTGTGTCAGCTATCTCCTCGGGAGAGTCAGCGCTGCCTCAATTGTCTACGAGCGACGATCGCCTCGTCAGGCCTGCGAGGAGGACTGGATCTCGGTCGAGATTGTCGTTCACAACCGGGGCCGGCTTCCGGCCTGGCGGATCGAGGTCAAGGATCGGTTCGCCGCCGACGCCCTGTTCGAGCGCGTTGACTTGGTCTGGAGGCTTGGGGCGGGGAGCTCGCAGCGTCTCGTGTTCGAGCGGCCCTGCGCTCGAGGGCGGGGCGTGTTCCCGCTGGGGCCGCTCGAGGTCACGGTCAGCGATCCGCTCGGCGTGTTTCGCTTCTCCCGCACGATCCACTTGCCAGGGGCCCAGGTCGTGGTGTGGCCGGTGGCCCTCCCGCTCGAGTCCATGGGCCTCGCGCGCTTCTTCGCGCAGGCCTTGGCGGGAGAGGGTGAGCGTCCTCGCCCAGGGGCCGGTGTTCAGCCGCTCGGACTCCGTGAACACCGCGCTGGGCAACCGCTCCAGCGGATTCACTGGCGCGCTAGCGCACGCCTCGGGCGGCTGGTCTTGACCGAGCGCGAGTCTCCAGCCCTGGCTCGGCTGATCGTCGCGCTCGACCTCGAGCGCGGCCGCCTGCGCGGCGTCGGACGTCGGAGCAACGTCGAGCTCTCGATTCGCCTCGCGGCTTCTGTCCTCGAGACCGCCGCCGGGGCGGGGCACGCCTGCGGGCTCGTCGCCGACGGGAAGAGCGCCTGGGCACTTCCGGCGTTGGCGGGCGCGACCCAGCGGGCCGCGTTCCTCGACGCGCTGGCTCACCTCCTCCCTCAGGGTGAGACCCCGATCACGACTCTCTTGGCCCGCTCGGCGACCCTCGCCGAGCCCGGAACCTGCCTGGTCCTCGTGCTTCCGCACTGGTTCGTCGAGGCCGGCCCTCTCGTCGACGCGCTCGCGGCGTGGCGAGCGCGGGGCGCGAGCATTGTGGTCTTCGTGGTCGACGACCGGGCGCTGATGGCGCACGAGTGGGTGGCGCCTGTGGCTCCCGACGAGGCGATCGAGGTTCTCGCGCAGCTCGGCATTCCAGCTCACCCCGTGGGCGAGGCCCTCGGCCTGGCCGAGGAGGAGGACGAGCGTGTCCGCGGGCTCGTCGCAGGGACGAAGGGGGAGGCCGCATGAGGGACCACCTGTTGGCCTTCCTCGCGAGCGCCTTGGCCGTGATCTGGGGTCACGCCGCCATGACGAGCCCCGTCCTGGGGGCTCCGCTCCAGGGGGCGTCGACGCTCGCCTTTCAGACGCTGATCGTGCTCGCGCTGGGCTGTGTGACCTCGGGGATTCTCTGGGTTCGTGCGCCGACGGTCCTCTCGACGCCTCGACGTGAACTGCTGGCCGGGGTGTGGCTCGTGACCGGCCTGCTGGGGCTCTTGATTTGGAACGAGCAGGCGACGTTCGCCCAGCTGCACGGCTACCCTGAAGCGCTCCTGATCCTGGCGCCGACGGCTCTCGCGCTCCACTCCCAGGTCTCATTCGTGCTCTTCCTGACCGCCCACGGGGCGGTGATCGGGCTCGCGCTCGCGCTTCGGCCCTCGGGTGGGGTCGCGCTGGCCTTCGCGCTCTTGGCGACCGCGCTCGTCGCTTCGCTCGCCGAGCGCTCTGCGGCGGAGCGGTTCCCGATCCGTGCCCGTCGGGCCTCACCCTCGAAGACCCGAACCCTCCGCGGCGCGATCGTGCCGCTCCTCGCGCTCGTCTTGGCCTTCGTCGGGTTCAGCTGGAGCAAGCCCGCGGCGAGCGCCGCGACGACAGAGGACTGGATTCGCTGGCTGCAGAGCGGACGGCGCTCGCGGACGGGCGGTCTGAGGGTCGGAGGTCAGGGCCCGAGCGGCGCGACGCAAGGTCCTCGGGTGGGCGGGGGAGTCGTGCCTAGAAAGGCGGGCGTCGACGCGCCAGCGCCCGCCGCCGTGGCGCCCAAGAAGGGCCCTGCTCGAATCGGCTTCTCGCGCGACGTGAAGTTTGGCGACCTCGCGGGCGGTGACAACTCGATCGCGTTCTACGCTCGAGTCCGAACCGAGCACGGCAACCCCCCCGACGCGATCACCTTTCGACCCTACTGGACCGGGGGGGCGCTGAGCCGCTACACCGACGGGCACTGGGAGGCGGTCGGCGAGGACCAGCTCCTCGAGCCGCCAGTGTTTGAGGACTCCGGCGAGGGCCTCGTGATCGAGCAGCAGATCGTGTTGCAGGACGTCGGTCAGCGCGCGCTCTTCGCGCTCTATCCTCCCGTCTCGACGGATCTGACCGCCGTCCTGTTGGACGGAGAAGGCTGCCTGCGACGCGCGCCGCAGGCCAACGCGGCCCGCTACACGGTGTTCTCTCGGCCTCCTTCGCGGCGGCGACTGGAGCGGGCCAGGCTCTCGGTGCCCCACATTCGCTACCTCGACGTCCCGCTCGACTTGGAGCTGGCGCCCGCTTTCGTCGAGATCCTGGAAGAGGCTCAGGCGGCAGGAAGCAGTCCCCTGGTCCAGATCTTCGCGACCCAGCGTTTGCTGAGCGAGCGGTGTCGCTACACGCTCCGGCCGAAGCTGGACCCAGGGAAGGACCCGACCTTGGCCTTTCTCGAGAAGGGCCGGGGTTACTGCCAGCACTTCGCCTCGGCCATGACCCTCTTGCTGAGGTCCCAGGGGATCCCTGCGCGGCTCGCGGTCGGCTACGCGGGCGGTGAGTGGCAGCTGCGAGGTGGGTTCTACGTCGTTCGCCAGAAGCACGCCCACGCTTGGGTCGAGGTTCCCTTCGAGGGCCGAGGTTGGATTGTGTTTGATCCAGCCAGTTTGGCGCTCCGCCAGGATCCGAGCTCGGGGCAGTCCACTCCGAGCGAGACACCGCCCGGACTCGACCCCAGGAACACGACTTCACCGCGCCCAACCGGCGTCGACCTCGAGCCTCCCGTCAACCCGACGGCTGAGGCCTCGCCCACGACGAGTCCCCCGCGAGCGACGCCGCCCCCGCTTGGGGCTTCGCCGGTTCCCCGACCCTCTCCACGGGTCTCTCCTTCGAGGCGGCCCCGCGCGACCCCGGCAGCGACGCGTGCTAGCCCTTCGCGCGCGAGCTCGCCTTCTCCTCGCGGCTCCAGAGGTCCGCGCCGGACACAGACCCCCTTGCTGAGGGACCCAGATCCCTTCCAGCGGATCTGGAAGGGTGCCAAGGGGGCAGTCGGGAGCGCGCCGCCTCCGCCTCCGCCGGCGCTCGACGCCGCCCCGCAAGGGAGCTCGCGGGGAGGGAGGGGAGGTCGGCTGGCGTCGACGGCTCAGCGCCAGCGCCCTGTTCCCGAGAACCTCGCGCGGGACTCGGCCACGTTCGCGCTCGGCTCGCTGACACGGGATCTGGGCTGGGCGGTCGGTGGCTTCGTGGCTTTGGTGCTGCTTCTAGCGGGGTATCGCGCCTGGCGTCAGCGGCGAAGCGAGGGCGAGGGCGAGGGTGAGGTCCCTCCACCGCCGTCGGTCTTGCGCTACGGGGCAGACGGACAGAGCGAGGGGCCGACCGCAGAGGAGCTTCATGCCGCCGACGCGGTCGTCTCGGTCTACCTGGGTTTCCTCAAGGGCCTCGCGAAGGCAGGCCAGGGGAGGGAGTCGAGCGAGACCGCCCGGGAGCTCGCTCGTCGGCTGGACCTGGCGCCGCTTCACGGCCTAACGGAGCTCTTTGAGCGAGCACGCTATGGGCGGTGGGGGCTGCCGCCAGACGCCTTGGCCGAGGTCGAGCGGTTGAGCGCTGAGACCTTAGCGGCGCTCGAAGCGTGAGCTCGGCGGCGGGAGCCGCGACACCCCACTAGACTGCTTTCCCTTCGAGGCTCACAACTTTCTTCGGGTCTCTGTTCCGCAGCGAGAGGACAGGTGAATGTAGGGGCGGGGTTTACAGCTCCTGACGTTGACAAGCCTAATCCCAGAGGCCGTCTGTCTCTCCCGGACAGGCGGGCGGGGGTAAACCCCGCACCCTACAGATCGCAAGAGGGCCCCTCCGCAACAGATCGCAAGAGGGCCCCTCCGCAACAGATCGTAAGAGGGCCCCTCCGCAATGCACCCGATTGGACGGCTCACAAC
>JAESQQ010000331.1 GCA_016765095.1 Planctomycetota bacterium
CGCCCGCCCCGAGGCTGCGCCGTTCGGCCTCTCTGGTGCCGCCGCGCACTCGTCCGTTGTTACGTCAGGCGCTGTACCCCCGCCCAGCCCCCAGACCTTGCCGCTCGCCCTCTCTGGAGCCTCCCGCGCACTTAACCGTCGCTACCTCAGCCGCTGTGCCCCCGCCCCCCCCCGTCGCTCCGGGACACAAGGAACGCAGCCCACGGCGACGGGTCCAAGCCTGCCTACTTGAGCGGGAGCCGCAGCTTGAACACCCGCCCCTCGGAGGAGACGTCGAGCCCGGGGCGCTTGCCGGCGAGGTAGGCAGCCAGCCCTTTCGCTTGCTGCTCCCCCGTGCACTCGATCTTCCACTCGAGCCAGTCACCAGAGACGCGCAGTCGATCGTTGATCCACCCCTCGCTGGAGTCGCCTCGCAGGATCGTAGGGAAGCCCGGAGCCCAGAGCGCGACCCACCAGGCCACGCCGCGCTTGCCCATGATCTGGTCCCCCGCTCGCGCGGGTCCGAGGACGCACCCGGCCTCGGGTCTCGGGTCGGAGGGAGGCAGCGACCGCTCCCCTGGCCGCTCTTCGCTCGCCGCCGCCGAGGCCCCCGCCAGGATCGCGTCGACGCTGAGCCAGTGCCAGGCTGGCTGCCCCTTGGCTGGGAAGGGCCGAGTCTCGGGGAGCGCTCGCAGCTTGGCGACGTCCCCCGCGAACAAGGCCTCTGCCGCGACGGCTTCTCCCTCGACTGCCGCCGTCTGGTCATAGAGCCCCGCGAAAGTCTGCGGGGTCGCGAGGGAACCCCAGCGTTGCTGCTGGAGCGCGTGCACCAACTCGTGCACGAGGGTCCGATCCGGGACGGGGTCCGCCATGAGGACCACGATCGTGTCGCGGTCTTCTAGGTAAGCCGCGTTGGTGTCGGCCACCGTCAGCGCCAGGGTCTCTGCTCGGTAGTCGAGGCCAGCCGCCCAGAGCCCCAGCGTGACCAGGACTCGCCCCTCGAGCGCCGCTTGGTCTGCCGGCCACTCCCGCTCCCAGCGTGTGAGGAGGTAGCGGCGAAACTCGCCGCGCGTCCAGCGCTCGACCTGCGGGAGAACCTTCAGTCGCTCTCCACGGAGCTCAGCCAACCGCTCCGCGAGCGCTGGCAAGCGCGCCTCGAGGTCTTTGGCGCGCGGCGTGATCGGGGGAGGCGAGCTGACGCAGCCGCACGCCACCAAGGCGAACAACACCGCGCACCACCGCCAGCGCGCTACCAAACAGCGCCTTCAATGCGTCGCGAAACGACCAACACCATGTCCAAGATCGAGGTGTCGGGTTGAATCGGAAAGCAGGGGACGGTCAGCGGGGTCCCCTTTAAGCCCCGCTCCAAGATCCCGTCACCGGCCGCGGCGATCACGGTGAACCCGGCTCGCTTTAGGGCTCGCAGCGCCTTGGGCGTCGAGAAGGGGACGGCAGCCGTCTTGATCTCGTGCGCGGCGATCGCCGCGAGCGCGGCCCGACCAGCGACCAACTCGCTCTGAATCTCCTCGTCGCTCTGGGGGTCGAGCCCCGCAGCGTGGAGTCCGATCTCAACGCCCTCTCGGGCGAGGCGCGCGAGGGTCTCGGTCAGGAGGACCGGCTCGGGCCGGCCACGTCGAAAGCGGAGCTGAGCTTGGCCGAGCGCCTTGGGCGGAAACAGGAGCGTCGCGGCTCCAAAGCCCACCTCGCGCAACGCCGGCCAGGCGTACTCCACGAAGGACCGATAGGGGCCGTCGAATACGAACGCCACAGGCGAGCTAGCGAGGAAGGCCTCGTCCTTGCGCCGCGCGGCGGCCTGGCTCAGCGTGACTGCGGTGTGCCCGCGCCGGGCGAGGTGACGAACCTGCCCCTCGAACACGCTCATGGGCACCCGGACCTCGTTGAGCGGCGAGCCAGGGCGCGGGGGGCCAACGATCCGATAGCGGAGGACGGGGATTCCAGTGACGGTGGCAGGCCGAAGCGAGCTCCAGAGGCCGTAGCCCGAGAGGCCGAGGAGGGCCGCCCCTCCTCCGGTCAGCAATACAGCACCCGCGCTCACAGCGCCTCCCCTTGGGCTGGCTGCTCGTCGTGTTGGGGAGGGGTTTGGGGAGGGATCTGGCTCACAGGATCGCCTCCAGGATACGCTTTGCAGCCTCCAGCGCGCCCTGTCCAAGGGGCTCGGCTCCGGAGGAGGGGAGCGGCCGAGTCGCGCGCACCCCCTGCTGGGCCCAGCGAGGATCCAGCTCGGGGTGGACCTCCGCGGGGAGCTCGCCGCCGGCGACCTCGAGGCCCGGCGCGCAGAGCAGGTCGACGCCCTTGGCCGCTAGGGGAAGCGAGGCGCAGAGCGCGACAGTTATCTCGGCCTTCCCGCTCGAGGAAGGACGGACGTGTCCCACGAGGACTTCGACCTCGCAGGGCCCGTCCTGAGTCGCTTTGGCGAAGCCGAGTGTGGCTTGGGCGAGCGCCACGAGGGGCTCAGGGCCGCTGAAGCGGGCTCGAACTTCGCTCAACGGCCGCTCGGTCAGCCCTCGCCGGGCGCGGCTGAGGTGAAACCCGCGCGCGTAGTAGCGCCAGTTGGGGCTCTGCTTGCGTTTCCCGAGGAAGGTCTCGTCGGCCTGGTGCCAGAGGTGAAGGCAGTTCGCGACCCCGATCAGCGAGGAGGGCTTGGCGCCTTGGGCGACGAGCCGACGGCGGAGATCCTCGTCCTCCATTCCCCAGCCTTCGTAGTTTTCGTCGAGGCCGTTGATCTCGAGCACGCGCTGGCGAGGGACGGAGCAGTTGCAGGTCATGAGGCGCGGTCGCTCGGGCTTGATCCCGACCAGGCGATAGAAGCGATCGTTGCGTCGGACGCGCTTGACGCGCTTGACCTCTCGGGCCGGCGGGGAGGCGAAGGCCGCCCCGGACTCGATCTCGGGAATCCCGATCCCGTTGGCCTCCTCCAGCGAGAGCAGGTAGCGCTCGCCGGCTTGAAAGGCCGTTGCGTCTTGGGCTGAAGCGTGGTGCTCGAGGAAGTCAGGGAAGGGGACGCAGTCCCCGTCGGTGAACACGAGGGTCTCGCTGGTGGCCGCGCGCACGCCGAGGTTGCGCGAGGCTGCGGCCCGAAAGCCGCTGTCCTCTTGCCAGCAGTGCTCGACTCGAAACGGAACCGTGTCTGCGAAGAGCTTGATCGCGTCGCGCGTGGCGTCGCCCGAGCCGTCGTCGCAGACCAAGACCTCGAAGTCGCTGAAGGTCTGCGAACGAAAGCCCTCCAGGACCCGCACGAGGTCCTGGGGTTTCTTGTAGGTCGTCAGGATGACGCTTAGCGCGGGCACACGACCCCCCCTCGAGCAAGCCGCTGCGTGGGGGCGTGTCTAGAAGGGGAGCTCGCTGCGGGTCTGGATGATGTCCTTCACCAGCCCGTATTCCTTGGCTTGGCTCGCGCTCAGCCAGTGATCGCGGTTCGCCTTCTCGGTCACGTACTCAGGCTTGTGGCCGCAACGCTCGCCAATGATGTCGAAGTACATCTTCTTGAGCGCCTTCATGTTCTCGGCCTTGATCTCAATGTCGCTCGCCGTGCCGCTCGCCCCGCCGCTTGGCTGGTGAATCATGAAGCGCGAGCTCGGGAGGGTGAACCGACGTTCCTTCTCGGCGCTGAGCAGGATCACGATCCCCGCGCTGGCGCAGAGCCCGTTGACCACGGTGAAGACCGGGCAGCTCGTGAAGCGGAGCGTGTCGTAGATCCCTAGGCCCGTGTAGGCCTCGCCGCCGGGGCTGTTGATCGTGACGAGGATCGGACCGTCCTTGTCCGTGGCCTCCATGAAGTTGACGAGCCGGGAGATCTCCCCCGCCATGCGGGAGTTGACGTCCTCCGAAATGACGATCGTCCGGCTCTGGATGATTAGGTCGAGCTCGCGGTCGCTCACGGAAACCCCTCCATGTTGAGTTTGGGCCGACAGTGTATGCGCACGACGTAGGAGCGGCGAGCCCCGCTGACCTCCTCCTGAGTCGCTCCGTTCCGAAACCCTGAGCGAAATCGCACGACCGTCGGGGCACCGTCAGGTCAGAGGGGGTCAGGTTCAGGTTCCGGGTGATGGCCGGGTGAATCCGGTCGGCAACCGCAGCGCGAATCTCCAAGTCCTTTCCCTACCAGGGGAGGCGTGCGGCTGGATCGCGGGTTGCAGTGCGTCCCCGCGAGAGAGCGAGAGAACCAATGGACTACCGGACCCTTCGCGGAGCAGGACCCCTGCTCAAGACCACGCTGTGGTGTGCGCCCCTTGCATTTGGGCTGATGTTCGCCGGTTGCTCAGGCGGATCGTCGGGAGGAGGGGGTAGCGCTGCTTCGACCGCGACCGGCGTCACGACGGCGACCACGACGACGGTCGTCGCTGCGCCCACGAACCCGATCCCCCAGGCGCCAGCGAGCGTCGGCGTCCCCCTCGACGTCTTCAATCGCGAGATCCAGACGCTCTGGGACGGCGTCCGACCTCAGATCGTGATGCCGTCGCTTAACGATCTGCTCGCGACCCAGCTCCAAGGCAAGAAATACTCGAGCGGCGCGATCGAAGTCGAGCTCCGCAATGTCCGCCTCGGGCCGGCGACGAACATGAACGTCGCCCCAGGTCTGCTTCGCCTCGACACCAAGCAGCTCGAGATCCGGGCGCCGGTCCAGGGCAAGTGGGCCCTCGTCCTCGAGGCCGACATTCGCGTCCAGCTCAGCGTCGGAAGCCTGACCCCCGCGATCGATCTCCCCGTCACGATCGCGATCGAAGACCTCTGGCTCTCGGTCGCAGCCGATCTCGACGACAGCGACCCGACTCGGCCCGTGCTCCAGCGCGCAGGCGCCCCTCAGCTCGACTTCACCGTCCGGTTCGACTCGACCAACTCGATCGTCCAGCAGCTGACTGGAGCGCTCAATCAGCCCGTCAACTGGATCGCTCAGCAAGCAGTCACCCTTGGGCTGAACTCGATCATGCCGCAGCTGAGCAGCATTCAAGGGATCCCAGGCCCGATCCCAGGCGACGGCGCCGCGCCGCTCGTCGACTCTGGGCGGAACACGCCCTTCGAGGAGGTCGTCAAGAACATTGACCTCAAGCTTCATGTGGACAACATGCCCCACGGGACGGTGATGGTCGCGGCCATGGACACCGCCGACACCGAGACCTGGCTCGACGCCTATCGTCAGGGCGGCCCCGGCAACACCGGAGCGGTGATCGACTATCACAGCGGCGGCGACTCGGCGATCTGGACGGGCCACTTCCTGGCCGCCCAGGCCTTCCGCTACTCGGTGACCCAAGACTCTCTGGCCCTCGACAGCATTGGTCACTCGCTCAAGGGGATCGGCGCGCTCCTCGACGTCAACGGCGGGAGCGGCCTCCTGGCCCGCGTCGCGGCGCCCGAGGCTTCGTTCGTGGGTCAGAACATTTCCCGGCGCGGGGTGTTCCGCTCGGCTCAGCTTTACGGCGAGCGCTGGGTGGGTCGCCAGGGCAGCAAGGGGATCTCGCGGGACCAATACAGCGGCGTGATGTTCGGGCTCTCGATCACCTACGAGCTCGTTCCTGCCCTGCGAACCGAGTGCGCATTCCGAATTCAGCAAATGGTCGACTACTTGATCCGCAACAACTGGAGCATTGACGAGGATCGTCCCCAGTGGAACGGCACCAACGGAAGTCGCGGGCCGACCTTCTGGACCGGGATCAACTACCAGAAGCTGGCTTTCCTCCTCATGGCTCACCGGACCGACCCCGCGAAGTACGCGACAGCGCTAGCTGAGGCCGGCCCGCTCTCGGAGAGCGCCTGGCTCGGCCTCTGGACGAGCACGTTCGGGACGGACCACTACTACAAGTTCAACTTGGCCCACATTGGCCTCTACAACTACTTCCGCCTCGAGACCGACCCCAACCGCTGGCAGGACCTCCGTCGGGCCTATGCGATCACCGAGCGCTATGTGGGTCACCACCGCAACCCGCACTTCGACTTGATCCAAGGGAGCATTGATCCCTCGACCCAGGCGGTGAAGAACCCCTCGATTCGGGAGGCGATTCGCCAGCTAATGGACATGCCACACCGCGAGATCGGGCCCGCTGTCGTGGACCTCTCCGCGGTTCAGTGGGTCAATCTCTCGACCTTTAGCTACAGCAACACGAGCGGCGGTGGGTTCAGCGTCGGCGGCCAGACGTCGGCTTTCCCGACGGAGCCTCTCGACGTGTTCCTCCGCAGGCCGACGGGTCACTTCCAATGGCAGCGCGATCCGTTCTCGCCTGCGACCGCCAACGCGGGCAACGCCAAGGCAGAGCGAGTCGGGCTCGGGCTGACGCTCCCCTACTGGATGGGCCGCGCCCAAGGAGCCTTCTAGCGCTGCCCGCCAGAAGTTTCGGCACGGGTGA
>JAESQQ010000332.1 GCA_016765095.1 Planctomycetota bacterium
ACGAGCACGAGCACGAGCACGAGCACGAGCACGAGCACGTCGCGACCTCCGGGTCGCGGGCACGTCTCGGGCACGGGCACGAGCACGAGCACGAGCACGAGCACGAGCACGAGCACGAGCACGAGCACGTCGCGACCTCCGGGTCGCGGGCACGTCTCGGGCACGGGCACGAGAAGGCCCGCGAGAAGCCTCAGTCCCCCGAAAGACTCCCGGCGCAGGCCAATAGACAGTGCTAGGCTTTGGAGACGGTGTTTGGGGTGCGACCTTGACGGCTCTTCAGTTCGATAAAGCCTTTCAAGGCAGCGCCTTCCGCGTTGAGGTGGCCTTCGTGAGCCCCCCTGAGGTGCTCCCGGCTGAGCGAATCGTGGGGGAGCCGCTGACCCTCGAATGTGCAGTCCTGGGATTCCCAGTCGGCAAGCCGGTCGAGTTTCGGATCTTTGAGCCCTTCAACCTCCATGGAGACCCGATCGCGACGGTCAGCGGAGAGACCGGCGAAGAGGACCGGATCGTGACGGTCGAGTGGACTTACGACCACGCTGAGCACAAGGACACCATTTCCTCGACGCGGTTCGTGGTGATCGCGGGCTGCGGGGACTCCTTCAATATCTCCGAGCCGATCGAGATCCTCGAGCGCTTCGAGCGGACCCTCGCTGGCGCCGGCGGCGAGCCCCTCCCCGAGACCGACGTCTTGCTGCGTGCGCCTGGCCGAACCGATATCGAGGCGCGCTCGGACGCGGACGGGAAGCTCGAACTCCTCCTTCCCCCTGCCAAGTATCTGGTCGAGGTCCTAGACGAGGACGACGAGTAGCCGTGTCCACCTCGCCCAAGATCCTCAAAGGTGCCTCCGGCACGGTCAGCGAACAGATCACCGCTGGTGTGATCCACAAGTTCTGGTCGCGGAGCCGCGTCGCGTGGGGCAAAGAAGTCACCCTCGGAGCCCTGATCTCAGGCTACGCCGACGGAACCGCGGTCAAGCTGATCGTCTACGAGGACGACGGCGCGCCCGAAGACGACGACTTCGTCACGGAGCTCGACGGCAAGATCGACAAGGGCCTCGCGACCGCGATTTACACCGTCGACTTCGAAGACCCCGACGACGACGAAGGGGACGAGTACGAGCTCTACTTCCTCGTCGAGATCGCCGGCGAGATCGTGTCCGACAAGGAACAGTGCCCCTACCTCCTCGTCGACCTCACTCTGCCCATGTTCTCGGAGTAGCGGCGTGTCTGTGATCCGCAGCGACGCGAGTGTTTCCGACGGATCGGGCGATCACGCCAGCTTCGCGTTCAGCTACGCGAGCTTCGAGCGCGTCGTGGCGGCCATGGAGGAGCTCCGCGCGCTGGGCGCCTCCCACGGCTACTACTTTCGGACCGCGAGCGGCAAAGAGACCTACAACCTCGGCAGCGCTGAGCGCGGGCGCTCCCCGCGAGCCCGCGCTGCCAACGTCCCGACGGGCGTCGGACAGGCCTACAGAGTCACGACCCTCGACGAACCGACTCACACCCCCGGCCGCAACACCCGCGTCTACGCCGCCCAAAACGACGCCGAGGGACAACCGCTCTGCGTGACCGACGCCACGGCCGCGACGATGAACGCCCTCGCCAAGGCGCTCGCGGGCGGGACCCAAGACAGCACGGGGACCCTCGTGCCGAAGCTAACCGAGGGCTGGCTGCCCCAGCGCTTCAACGACTACTGGAAGATCGTGGTCCGCGATCCCAAGGAGCTCAGCAGCGACGACCAGAAGAAGGAGTGGGGCCAGGGAGCCGCGCGCGCCGTCCAGGCCTTCAACCTCGGGGTTCAGATCGACCCCCTCAAGCTGCTCCGCGGCGACCCGGTCCAGCTCGGGACGAGCGCCACGGCCCCCCACCACGGCCACTCGGTGTTTTGCTACGCGACCCGCCGCTATCGCAAGGACGAGGTCCGGTTCCTGTTCCTCGGCTCTCAGCTCGACACGTTCGGCGTCGGGGTCCGACTCAGCGACCTCGCGCGCTGCGGGATCCTGAGCGAGGGGACCCCCAGCGCAGGCGAGACGCCGCTCAAGATCAAGCTCGTGAACGAAGACGGGGATCCCCTCCCCGAACACCGCTATCAGGTTCAAGTCGGCGCCAAGATCTTCGCGGGCAAGAGCGACGCCGAGGGCCGGGTCACGCTCAGCGTCCCCACCGCAGACACCGGCACGCTCTCGTTCTGGCTCGGCGAAGACGACGACGACAGCGAATGCGTGACCTGGGAGCTCTCGCTCCGCAAGAAGGCCGCAGCTAGGCAAAACGGGGAAGGGCAAAACGGGGAAGGGCAAAACGGGGAAGGGCAAAACGGGGAAGGGCAAAACGGGGAAGGGCAAAACGGGGAAGGGCCTGACGAGGGTGGACCCGGCGGCGGCGCTGAGGGTCGCGCGGCGGAAGAGTGGATCGTCAGCAAGTCGAGCCAGCCCTTCCGCCAGTTCGTCTATCACCAAGGCCCCCTCGAGAGCGGGCGCTCGGTGACCCACGCCCACCGCTACGGGCGCTGGCAAGTCCTCCGCAAGGGAGCCGAGGACAGCCACTTCCTGTTCGCGCCCTGGCGAGGGCAAGCCCACGCCGCGCGGCTCCTGCATGAGTTCCCGCGCTACCCGATCCGCCTCCTAGGGAGCAACGACCCCGACTACATAACGCCCGAAGGTCACGCTGCGACGGTCGAGGTCACGACCGAGCGCTTCTACCGCAACACCGAGCGCCTCTCCGGCGGTTACTTCCCGATCGGACGCTCGCGGGTTTGGCACAACGGCATCCACCTCGAGCCCGACGAGGAGCAGGCGCTCGTCTACGCGCCCTTCGACGGGCGCGTGGTCGCGGTCCGGCTCGCCAACCCCGAGCTCACGGACGACGCCGACGAGCCCCGCTTCCCCTTCGGCTCGGGCAACTTCGTGCTCCTCAAGCACGCCGTCGAAGTCGAGGGCCAGGAGCACGAGTTCTTCTCGCTCGCAATGCACCTCGCCGACCCCCAGCTCTGCTTGGAGGGCGCCGATTCGCTTCTCTCGGATCGCGCGGCCCAGCTCCCGTGGCTGGCCGACCTCGCCCTGGCCCCAGACACGCCCGAGGCCGTGGACGAGGCGGCGGGGCTCGACTGGGCCAAGCTCTACCTCAAGGTCTGGCGCGCACCAACCGACGGCGACCACACCCTCGACGGGGCCGCGCTCGAAACGGGCGACCTCCTCGAGGTCGGCGACCTCGACCTGACCGAAGCCCAGTTGCGGACCGCGCATGGGATCAGCGGCGGACCCGCCAAGCGCGTCTCCGACGGGGCGACGGGCACGATCGACCCCGCCGCGATCAACGCCGACGGAGGCCTGATCGCCCCTTACGACGCGTTCCCCAGCAAGTTCACCGAACTCAAGGAGAAGCTCCTAGACGGCGAAGTCGTGGACCTCTGGGAGGAGGAGCTGATCGTCCGCTGCGGCGAGCCGATCGGTCACGTCGGGACGTGGCAAGGAAGCGCTCGGCTCCACTTCGAGATATTCTCCTCCGACATGATCCCTATGAAGGTCCTCAGCCCCGGCGCCAACGGGGCCGAGCCTGCCATGAAGGCCAAGGAGAAAGTCGACTACGACTCCGGCGCTGAGCGGGACTGCTACTTCGACCGCGGGACTTTCCTGAGCGACTTCTTCGCCGCGATCGAGAAGACCACCAACGAGGCGCTCGGCTACGACGGAGAGGAGACCGCGCTCCGGATCCGAGACCGGATCGTGGGCGACACGGCGTCTGCCGAGGATCGCGACCTCGTCCGCGAGCAAGAGCTCCAGCGCTTCTTCAACCAGCCGCGCAACTCGCTCGCGCCGGTCTTTAGGAACCTGATCGTGCGTCACCTCTCGGAGTGGGGGAGCAAGGTCAAGTGGGAGACGCTTCGCAAGGCGTCTAAGTCCCTCGGCGAGCCGCTCGCAGACCGCCTCGAGGAGCTCGGCAAGCAAGCGGCCAAATACGCTTGGTGGGACGAGGGGCTCGGCAAGGACGCGGGCCTCCCGAGCGGCCAAGTCGCGCACTTCTATCACCCGATCACCTTCCTAGCCTGGCTCGAACACGAGCGGCTGGAGGAAGTCGCCAAGGGCACAGCCGACGCGCTCCACAAGAGCGTGCTCGAGCTGAACACCGACCTCGAAGGTCCCCAGGGAGGCGGCGCGATCGAGGAGCCCGAGGGCAAGCTGCTCCGGCTGCGACTCAACGACGATCGGGGCCAGCCACTCTCGGGAGCGCGCTACGAACTGAGCGTCGAGGGTCAAACCTTCTCGGGAGAGACCAAGCCTGGCGGGCTGATTGAAGAGGAGGTCCCTCGCGAGGCGAGCGAGGGAGAGCTCAAGTTCTGGCCCCAGGCTGAGGACGAGACGCCTCATGTTTGTCCGCTGCGGATCAAGTGAGCCTATGACGCAGCTCTCAGAAGAAGGAGAAGACGTCAAGCTCGACCGCAAGGCCGGGATCTTCAGGCGTGGAGTCTGGGGCGACGCGAGCGGCCTCGAGCTGAGCCGCGTCGTCCCGGGCGAGCCTTGCACGCTCACGATCGAATGGAAGCTCAAGCGCCAGGGCGCAGATCCACCCCAGGACGTCGTGTTCCACGTCTACCCCGAAGTCGCCAAGCGAAGCGACCTCCCCGATCCCCTCTTCAAGCTCGGGGGCGCGATCGTCGAAGGC
Organism: Planctomycetota bacterium; assembly: GCA_016765095.1. Lineage (GTDB taxonomy): Bacteria > Planctomycetota > J058 > J058 > J058 > NORP233. The sequence goes on from JAESQQ010000332.1 coordinate 4,659, forward strand.
AGCGAAGAGGGCCTGGTCCGCGTCGAGTGGACCCCTCCCAAGGACCCCGCCGAGTGGCCCGACAAGCTGCCGGCCCGCCTGCTCTTCATGCCGGTCCTCGAGAACTGGCGCCTCCGCAAGGGCAAGCGACCCTGGAAGCAGCCCCTGGTCGACCTCGAGGACGCCTGGGAGGTCAAGTCCTGCTGGGAGCCGCCGTCTGAATACGTCGGCGGTCAGGCCAAGCTGACGACCCTGGTCTACGGCCTCGACCCCGCCCAGACCAGCAAGGTCAAGTTCACGCTCTTCTACGTGGTCGGCGTGGCGGAGGCCCCGCTGAGCGGACTCGAGGGGGTCTCTGGTGAAGTCGAAGCCGAGCTGACGAGCGAGGGCGTCGAGAACAAGGGCGAGGCGCTCGCGAGCGTGATCTGGCAGATCCCCAATCCAGATCTCCTCCGCGAGGCGGCCGAGAAGGCCGGCCTCGATCCAGACGAGGAAGACGAAGACGACGGGATCGACGCCCCGCTCGAGGTCTCGGCCGCGACGGCCCTCCTCCCGCGCACACACACGATCCGCTTCAAAATGGAGGTCGGCGACGCCGACGACCAGCTCCAGGGCTTCGGTGACCTCGACGTCCGCGAACCACGGTTCTTCTTCTCGCTATGAAGCAGGTGCTGTGAAGAAACCAGTCGTTCGCAAGCTGTCCGTCGGTTCCTACGACGACGAGGCCCCCAAGCGGATCTTCCCGATCGACAAATACGAATTCGATCCGGCCTTCCTCGAGGGCTGCGAATACCACATTCTCTTGGTCCCGATCTCAGGGCAGTACTACGCGAGGCACGGCGAGACGACGCCGGATGACTGGTGCGGGCGAACCGCGAGCACCATGCTCTACAACTACTTCGCGCTCTTGGCCGGCGGGGACCCCCGCGACCGCTACGTCACGCTCTGGAAGGGGGACCACGACGCCTGGCCCCTCGAGCTGCGCTGGCCGAGCGTCGTCGATCCCGACAAGGGGCGCGCCTTCCACAACAAGCCGCACGTCCAGCCGACCAAGCGGGACCTCAACGGCGCCCAAACGATCACCCACGAGAAGAACGGGAAGCTCGGCTCGATCGAGATCGAGCTCCTCAAGGGACGCGGCTACAGCCGCGAGTTCCACCTCGTGCCGTCGTCCGTCCCGACAGGACCTTCTCGCGTCGCGCTCGGCAAGCGAATCGCCGCGGACCCTCGCTTGATCGAACAAGCCTTCGACCCCGTGATTCGAAGCCTCAAGAACAACAACCCCTGCGTGGTGTACACACGCTTTAGCGACAGCGCGAACAACGGGCATATCGTGTGCATCAACGGCTACGTCAAGCGGCCCGACGGCTCGCTCTGGATCGCCGTCGCCGACCCGGAGACCTTCAAGCGCCGGGTCGCCCGCAAGATGTTCAAGCTCGTCAAGGACCTGAGTAACCCTCAGCCCGACGAGAACCTGATCTGGGTCCTCAAGGGCAACTGGCCCCTGGCGCGCGGCTCCCTGGTCATGATTCGCGCGAGCCACTTCTTCGCAGAGCACTTCTCGACTAGGAAAGTCTGCAAGGGCAGCCTGTTCATAGACTACGCCTGCGGGAGCAACGGTCCCGACTGGGGACGGGTCTACGCTTCGCCCGACACCTACACGGAGGTCCCCGGCGGCGTGGCCCTGACCTCGACCCGCCTCCCCGAGGACCCGACCGCGCGCTTCGACCTCCACTACCCCTTCGCGCTCGGAGACGGCAAGCCCAGCAGCCCGGTCAACAACTTCCTCAACAACGAGTCCGGCCAAGGCGGGTTCTTCCCGCTCGGCCTCCGGCGCAACGTCCACTCCGGAGTCCACCTCCGCCCCTTCCCCGCAGAGCCGGACCTCCCAGAACCCCTCCCCAAGCTTGAGGCCCCAGCCGAGGAAGGCGCGGCCCCTGCTCCAGACCCGGCAAGCGTCCGCGCAATGGCGCCCGGCTACGTGGTCGCGGCGCGCCTGGGCGCC
>JAESQQ010000333.1 GCA_016765095.1 Planctomycetota bacterium
CGGGAGGGGGTAAACCCCTCCCCTACGAAAGCAATGGGGTGTACCGCAACTTGTGATGGGCAGCACTAGTCCCCGCTCAGGACCGCCCGGGCGCCAGCGGACGAGACGTCGACCTCGACCGAAGCCGGGACCCCGCCCAAGACCGTGACCCGATACCTCCCGGGTCGGACTCCCGAGAAGACCGCCGCTCCGCGCTCGTCGAGCGTCGTGACTTGGTTCCTGGCCGTGAGCGCGGTCAGCGGCTTGAGTTCGACTCGAGCACCGGCGCCTCCGACTGCGGCTGCGTCAACTTGCACACGCCCTCGTCGCTCCGCTCGCAGCCGGAGCGTGGCAGCCACGACGCCGTCCGCGCCGAGGGGCAAGCGAAACACGCTCTCATCGCCTGCCACGACGACGCTCACGAACACCTCCCGAGCCCCGCCCCCGACCTGGAGCGCCAAGGCCACCTGCCCCTGCGCGTCGGTCCGACCGCGTCCGGCCTGCCCTCGCCAAACCTGCGGGCTAGCCTCGGAGGGGCGCGGGTCCTGAGCGCTGACCTGGACCTCCACTCCCTCCAGTGAGCCCGCGGCGCTCATGAGACGCAGTTCGCACTTCACGCTCGAGGGCCCACCGACCTCGAAAGTCGTCACCTCTCCCGCCTTGACCTCGACCGAACCGTAGTCGAGTCCGTCGACGTCGACCTCGTAGCGTCCAGGCTCAGCGAGCTCGATCAAGGTCTCGGCCACGAGGATCCGGTTGGAGATCAATCGCTTGCCCTGACGAAGGATCAGGGCCCGCGGCGGGTGACCCTCGACTTGACCCTCGGCTGTCCACTTGACTCGCAAAGAGCACTTGGCGACCGGGAGCCGCAGGATCTGAGCTCCACTCCCACTCAGGACGACGCTGAGTTTGACGCCCCGAGGCGCCACGACGGTGTAGGGATAGTCGCCCGGAGGCAACGCGAGTTCGCAGCGACCTTCAGCGTCGGTGGTCGGGCGGGGCAACCCTTGCCATGAACAGACGAGGCCCGCGCCCCCGACCGGAGTCCCCTTCGCGTCGAGGACTTTGATCCGCAGCAGCGCCATGGGAGCAGGCGCCAAGGTCCCGAGGTCGACGGCCTGACCGGCCGCACCACGACCTCCCTCGCCAAGAGCTGCCACTGACCCCGAGGGTCGACCAAGAGAAGATCGTATCGACCCGGGGTCAACGCCGGCCACGAGAAGCTCCCGTCCTCACCCCGGGAGGAGTCTATGAAGACGCCTCTCTCCCCACGACTGTGCGCGAAGACGGACCCCCGCCCACCCGAGTCGGTTCGGCCCCTGAGCTGGGCAGCCGCGAGGAGGGCCACCCGAACGCGAAACCGCTCCACGCCGTCAGGCGCCTGGACAGCGCTGCCCTGAGCGAGCATGCCGCTGGCCGTGACCCAGAGATCAAACCGCCGCGTCGCGAAAGGCTGGGGGCTCACGACCACCCCGCGAGCGTCGGTCACGAGCTGCTGACTGAGCCCCTCCGCGTCGCTCACCCAGACCTGGGCCCCCTGAATCGGGGTCCCGCCAGCGTCGACCACCGTGACCTCGACGACTGGCCCCGGCGCAAGCCTGAAGTCGACTCCAGGCCGAACCTGGTGGGCCAATACGGAGACGCCGTCCCGCCGCGCGATCGCGCTCTGAGCCTGGGACGCGACGAGGGAGTGGGTCCCCGGTCGAACGCCGTGCAGCACGTAGGATCCGTCCGCTCGCGACGTCGTGACGGGGTCCAGGCTCTCAGAAGTGAACGAGATCAGTTGACCGCGAATGTTGGAGAAGGGCTGAGCGTCCAGCGTGAGCAAAGGACCGCCCGTCTCACCAAACGAGAACTCCACGTTCCCCATATTGAGCTCTGGCCCGTCTAAGTAGATCACCCCCCCCGGCGACGTGTTTCTCCCCCGATCCGCCGCCAGGAGTCCCTGCTGAAGCCGAACCGAGACGCCCGCCAGAGGGGCCCCGGCCGGGTCGAACACACGCCCCTCGATTCGGCCGCCTTGAACGAGGCGAAGGTCCCCGACGTCGAGGGTGGTCCACTGCTGCGCTGAAGCCACGTCGTGACCTGCGCGAACCAAGTCGCCCTCGGCGGGCGGAGTCAACACGAGTTGACGCACGTTGGCGTCGTCAACGAGCAGGCGAAACCGTCCCTCGCTGTTGGTCCGCGCCGTGTATCCGTTTGCGGTCTCCTCTATGTGGCCAAAGCTGGGGATCAAACCCCCGCCCGCTCGAACCTCGGTGTTGGGAACCGGCCCGCCCGAGGAGTCGATCACGCGACCCGTGTAGGTCGCGGTGAACACGTGAGCGACGTTGACTCCCGGCACAGAGCCCTGCCAGAGCGAATCGCTACCCCATTGCGGGGCTGGGCCGATTCGAACGCGGGCCTCCTCTAGGTCTGGGGCGACTTCCACCGGGGGGCCCGCCGCAGCCTCTCGAGAAGGGGCCCCTGGTGCAGCCAGGAGGGGAACTGCGCTCGCGCCGGGCATGGACCCAGAGGGCCCAGGAGCCCCGCTCGCCGCTGGATCGACGGAGTCGCCGAACATCCAAAACAGGAGGGGCAAGCAGATCCCGACGACAGCCAAAACCGCCACCCCGCGCCCTACTCTTCGTGCCACTCGACCCTCGCCGCTCGTCTCAACCCGCCTACTATCCGATAGGACACCCGCTAGCCCCCTTAAGTTGCAAGGGACTACTGCGCCACAGAGGGGATTTAGGCTCCGGTCAGAACCGCTCGCGCACCCGCGGCTGAGACTTCGACTTCGACCGAAGCCGAAGCCTGACCCAGGAGCGTGACCCGATAGGTCCCGGGGCGAACTCCGGCGAACACCGCCCTCCCGTTCGCGTCGAGGGTCGCGATCTGGTTGGCCGCCGCGAGCGCGCTCAATGGCTTGAGCTCGACGAGAGCGCCCGGAGCCCCAAGCCCTGCCGCGTCGACGTCGACCCGGCCGCGCCGCTCCGCCTTCAAGCGAAGCGTCGCGCTCAGCTCGCCCCCAGCACCGACAGGCAGCCGGAACACGCTCGACTGACCCTCAACAACCACGCTCACAAACACCGCCCTGGCGCTCGGCCCGAGGTAAATCTGGGAAGCCAAGCGCCCCTCGGCGTTGCTCTTCCCCGCGACGTTCTGCCCGAAGCCCCCGGCAAGAGCCTCGAGCTGCGAGGGTCGCGGGTCTAGAGCGCTGACGGTGAGATCGACGCCAGGGAGAGGCTGCCCCCTCGCCCCCAGGATCTGAAGTCGAACCGAAACCGCTCGCGGAGCGCCGACTTCGATCGTCGCGAGGGCCTCGTCGCTGACTTCGACCGAGCCGAAGTCGTGGCCGTCGACCGCGACTTCGTAGCGGCCCGCTTCGGCGAGCTCGAGGAGTTTCTCGCCCTCGAACTGGAGCGTCACGATCTGCCGCGACCCCTGGCGGACGGTCAGGGTGCGGAGAGGAGTTCCCTCCGCCGTGGACTTGATCCGCAGCGAGTACTTCCCAGCCGGGATCCGAACCGTCTCGACCTCGCCGCCGCCCAGCTCCACCTGAACTTGAACTCCGCGCAAGGTCGTGACCGTGTAGGCGTATCGCCCGGGAGGCAACAAGAGTTCGCAGAGACCCGCAGCGTTGGTGATTTGGCTCGGGAGGCCTGGCGCGTCGGGGCAGTGAACCACCGCCGACTCGACCGGCGACCCCCTCTTGTCCAGGACCGTCACCCGGAGCGGCGCGAGGGGAACAGGCGTCAAGTCGCCGAGGTCTACAGGCTGCCCCGCGCGCACCATCACGTCCTTCGCCAGGACCAACCAGCGGCCGCCTGCGGAGAGGAGCACGTCGTAGCGACCCGGAATCACGTCCGCGAAGGTGAAGCTCCCGTCCTGCCCCCGAGAGGCCGCGCTGTAGACGCCTGCCGCCTCGCGGTCGTGGAGGTAGACCCCCCCCGGATCCGTCCGCCCGCTCAGCTGAGCCGCTGCCAAAAGAGTCACGCGGACCCGAAACAGCTCTGCGCCTTCGGGCGCTTGGATTGAGCTGGTCTGAACCCGCATGTTGGCCTTGGTAACCGAGAGGTTGAACTCCCGCCCCGCGAAAGGCTGCAGACTCGTGGCCACGCCCTGGGCGTTCGTCTCGAGGACTTGCTGGAAGCCCTCGTTGTCGTTCGCGGTGACCGTGGCTCCCCGAATCGGGACGCCTCGCCCGTCATACACTTCGACCTCAAGCCGCGGCCCAGGAGCGAGCCGGAAGTCGACTCCAGCGCGAACCTCGTGGGGTCGAATCGTGACTCCGTCTCGGCGCGCGACCGCGCTTTGCCCCTGGATCGCGACGAGGGTGTAGCTCCCCTGGGGGACTGCGTGCAGGGTGTAGCTCCCGTCCGCGCGTGAGTTTGTGCTTGGTCCCGAAGCGCCGCCGCCCCACGTCTGAAGCTGGAGCGATCGGCCACCCAAGCTGCTCAGCTGATCGAGACTGATCGTCTTCCCCTCCTGGAGGTAGACGATCGAGCCGGAGCCGAAGTTGCTCGACATGCCGACGTCCAGGAATGAATGAGTCGCGGCGCCGAGGCCCTTCTCGTCAAGACGGACCTGGACTCCGGCCAGGGGGCCGCCGCGCGCCCCGCGGACGTGACCCTCGATTCGACCCCCCTGATGGAGCGGGAGATCCCCGAGGTCGACCGTGTCGCCGTGTCCCACGCGGGGCAGGGGGTGGTCTCGCGGAATCAGATCGGTCTCGCCGGGAGGCCCCAGCGCGACGTGGTGCGTGTAGGTCCCCACGGTCAGGCGAAAGCGCCCCTCGGCGTCGGTCCGAACCGCGTCCCCGGTCGTAACCGAGGTCGGGCCGCCCCAACAACCTCCCGAGGCGACCCCGCCGGCGACTTTCGTGTTTGGAACCGGACGCCCCGCCGCGTTGACGACTCGTCCCGTGAACGTCGCGGTGTAGACCGCCGCGACCCCGTTGATCGGCGGCGCCGGCGTTCCCCGCCACACCGAGTCATTGCCCCAGGGGGGCGGCGGCCCAACCCGAACTCGGGCTGGCTCTGGCTCGACCGCCTCAGCGGGCTTTGAGACGGTGCGGCTGGGCCCGGGACCGGGCAGGGGAGCGGGCAGCACGCCCTCAGGCTGGATCGCAGCCCTCGCGCTCGCGAAATCACTCGGCTTCCTGTTAGCCGGGTCCAGGTCCCCCGGGTCCCCGATCATCCAGAACAGGAGGGGCAACAAGACCCCGACGACCGCCAACACGGCCAATCCACGCCCAACTCTCCGTACCACCGACCACCACCGCTCGTCTTGCCCCGCGTGCACCCTTAGGACACCCACGAGGTCCCTAAAGTTGCAAAGAAGTCGTCCCGGCGTGCAGAACGCTTAGATCCGACCTAAGGGAGCGATCTGTAGGAGACGACCCCCGTGGGCGACCTCTCAGAATCGTGGCCTCCGCTTTAGAAGCGCCCCTCGCTCAGCGCATTCGGTAGTGCCAGTGGCTGTCGTGGCCTGCGTAGGACCTGACGCCGGGGATCGCGCGATCGTTGAACAAGATCAACTCGGTCGGGATTTGCGAACGCACGATCTCGATCGACTCTCGCGTCAGGCTTCGGCTGTAGGCGCTCTGAAAGCGCGAGACTGAAGCCTCGCGGCCGTCGTTGCGGATCAGGCGAATGTCGACGTCTTCCCCCAGGCGGTGCGTGACGTGCGGTCGAAAGCGACCTCCGTTCTCGCGGCTGATATCACCGATCGCGATTCGGGGACGCCGCCCGCGCTGAGACCAGATCCTCGCGGCGCGCTCCAACCCGTAAACCAACTGTGGTTTGCCCCAGCGGCGAGAGGGGGTCTTGTAGGAGTAGAAGCCCGGCCCGGAGGCGCGGAGCGCGACGAAGCCGACTCGCGAAGAGCGCCGGCCGCCGCTGCCGACGGGCACGGGCGGCGACGTCGCAGGGGCCCGAGCGATTGGCCTCAGGTACGCGCCCCAGGCGAAGGCCGTGCGCCCCTTGTAGACGAGACGCTTCCAGCGACCGCTCTGGCTTGTGACCTGGACCCGATCGCCGCGGCGCAGTTGCCCCAGGACACGAAAACGAGTTCCTGCGCCCGTGCGCACGTTGAGCCGACCGACTCGGCACTCCTCGTTGGGGGCTGGCGCCGCGGGCCTGGCGGGACGCGCGGTCGTCGCTGGGGGCACGTTCACGACCCGCGTGTAGCGAGGCCCGTAGAGCCAGCCGGTGCTCCCTGAGGACAAAGTCACCTGCCGCCAGCTGCCAGAGCTCTTGGCGACCGCGTAGCGCTGACCGCGCCTCGCGACGCTGATCACGCGGTTGCGCGTGCTGGGCCCTGAGCGGACGTTCAGGCTGTTGGCGGTGATCTCGATCGTCTCCGCGAGGGAGAGCGAGCCCAGCGCGATCAGGATCGAGAGGGCGTGGACGAGACGATTCATAGGTGCTCCTTCGTGACCTCGAATCAGCCCATAGGCACAGGCCGTGCCGAACACCTAACTCGCTTCGCACGACGCGAGGGGAAGACCCGTTGGTACGCATAGACCTGTTCGTCCCGGCTCGCGAAATGAAATGCAGCCTCGCGAGGGCCTCGAAGGCGGGTCGCAGGCTCGAGGCCCCGGAACCCTCGTTTCCGCTAGGCTCCCGTCAGGACCGCTCGCACACCGGCGGCTGAGACCTCGACTTCGACCGAAGCCGAGGCCTGACCGCGAAGGGCAGTCCCCTCCGCCGTGGACTTGATCCGCAACGAGCACTTTCCAGCAGGGACCCGAATCGTCTCGATCCCACCCGCGCTCAGCTGGGCTTGAACCTGAACTCCGCGCCGGGTCGTGACCGTGTAGGCGTATTCCCCTGGAGGCAACACGAGCTCGCAGCGGCCTTCAGCGTCGGTGCTCGCCTCCGGGATCCCCGGCGAGCCAGGGCAGCGAACGACCGCCGCTTCGATCGGCGACCCGGCGGCGTCGAGGACCGTCAATCGGAGCGGATCAAGCAGGACAGGCGTCAGGCTGCCGAGGCCTGTGGACTGACCCGAACGGACGAGGACGTCCTGCGCCAAGACCGACCAGCGCCCGTCGTCGCGGGAGAGGATCACGTCGTAGCGACCCGGCGCCACCTCTGCGCAGGTGAAGCTCCCGCCCTCACCACGAGAGGCCCCGATAAAGACGCCTGGCACCGCGCGACTGTGAAGGTAGCTCCTGAGGTAGCGACGGTTGAGTGCGCGGGAGGCTCCAGAGAGGCCGAGCGGCAAGGTCTGGGGGCTGGGCGGGGGTAAACCCCGCCCCTACCAAGGCGTGTTGTGAGCC